>JAICSL010000001.1 GCA_025936955.1 Nitrososphaeraceae archaeon | reverse complement strand
TAGTATATAAAGTCGAAATGATCCCGAAGGCAAAAGCTAGCAGAAACACCAAAATTATAGATGGAAATGATAAAGAGGAGATTCGTAAAGCTGCCATTAAATTCAATGAGATCTTAGCGGAGCCAATAATAAAATGACATTACCTTCAAATAGTGAGGGCAGTTATAGGAATCTGTACGTTATAATAGAGCATGAAGACGGGAAACCTGTCCTCGTGAGTCTAGAAATGCTTGGTGAGGCAAGAAGGCTCATGGATACCTTTAACGAAAAATACTCATCTAGTGAAAAGGTGGTTGCTGTCGTGCTAGGAGAGAATGTTCGGAGCATGTGTGAAGAGTTGTTATACTATGGGGCAGATGCAATCGTCTATGCTGAGAGTCCGGAGCTGAAGTACCATAGAAACTTAATCGATACAAAGATAATAAGCCAGATTGCCTGTGATAAAACTTGTATTGCCAAAATCTCTCCAGAATATGCTGAAAAGTGTCAAAAGCCAAGATATATGTTTTTTGCTGCGGATAGTATAGGCAGACATCTGTCTTCAACAGTTTTAGCAGATCTAGAGTCGGGTCTTGCATCAGATATAAACAAACTCGTCATTGAAGATCTTGAAATTAAGCATGAGCATAAGACAAAAGGTGTGCCGATAAAATACGAGAAGACACTTGAAATGTACAGACCTGACTTCTCAGGCTTCCTATGGACAACTATTCTATGTCTTGATAATCGAAGTCCAACAAACGAGCGAGAATATCATCCTCAAGCTTGTAGCATTATTCCTGGCGTCTTTCAACCTCTCCAGCGTGATATTAGCAGAACTGGTATAATAGTAGAATATAATCCACGTTTTAGCGAGAAGGATTTGCAGGTCAAGATACTAAGTAGAAAAATCATAAAGAGCAAGGTTGACTTTGATAGTCGTAAAGCAGTGGTGAGTTTTGGTCGAGGAATAAAAGATAATCCTGAAGCTAATATTAAATTAATTCAAGATTTGGCAAAAGAGTTAGACGCGGAAATCGGAGTCTCTTTACCAATCTCTAAAAAACCATATTTGGATATAAGCGAGAATATTAGTTCGCAATATATGGTTCCTGAGAGAGTCATAGGGACTAGTGGTAGAAAAGTCATACCCTTACTTTATATTGCTGTTGGAATTAGTGGAGCTACTCAACATATCGCGGGAATGAAGGACTCAGAATTTGTAGTTGCAATAAATCCTGATGGAGACGCCCCTATAAAAAACGAATGTGATATTTTCATTAAGGGACGAATGGAAGACGTTATACCCCTATTGATCGAAGAAATAAAAGCTCAAAAGATGCTCGTAAAGGTGCAGGCCTAGAATTGGAACATTTTGATATTGCTATAATCGGTGGAGGATCAGCTGGACTAGCCGCGTTAAAGGAACTATCCAACTTAGGTAAACAAGCTGTTTTAATAGAGGCAGGTAGATCTGCAGGCACAAAGAACATCTCGGGCGGCATATTATATTCAAAGAAACCCAAAGCAGGGGGAGTAACGAACGTTGAAGATATTTATGGACAGGACTTTCTTACTGATGCTCCGGTTGAAAGGTTAATCACTAAGTATATTTTGCATGCAACATCGAAAGATAAAGTATTTTCTATCGATCTCACTCCTGCCCATGAATACAATTCTAACTTCGGTTATTCTGTTCTCTTGAATAAGCTCAACTCCTGGTTTGCAAAGGAAGCAGGAGAAAGTGCAGAACGACAAGGAGGAGGAATAGTTTCAGGAGTGCACGTACAATCTGTGTTTTGGGACGAAGGCAATGATAAGACCATTATTCAAACAAATGAATTAGACCAATTTGAAGTAAAGGCAGTAATAGCTGCTGATGGTGTTAATTCAGAAATCGCTGAAATGACCGGAGCTAGAGAAAAGTTTTCACCTGGGGATTTGTACCAAGGGGTTAAGGTCGTCGTCAAGTTACCTGAAGAGATAATAGAAAAGAGATTTGAAATAGGTTCTGATGAAGGCGCGGCCCATCTTTTTGCAGGAGACATCACTTTAAACCATATAGGGGGTGGGTTTGTTTATACGAATCGAGATACTTTATCAGTCGGTGCAGTTTATCATTACGATTCATTACTAGATAAACCAGTAGAACCTTATACGCTTATTAATGAACTCATAAAAAATCCACTTGTCAGGGAATTTATAAAAGACGAAATTGCAGTAAAAGAAGAAATTGATAAGAATCTGCCTAAAGAAGAGCAACTGAGGACTAGATTTGCTGTTAGCAAACTAATAAAAACTTGGCAGGAGATTCGGCACGCATATTATTCTCCTACAGGAAGGACCAAACTTCTTGAGAGTGGAAAGTTTAAGTCTGATGAGGAGATAAACGCAAGAATCGATTCCATTCAGTATGAACTTAGCAGCAAATATAAAACAAAGTTTATGACAGATTATGTCGAGCTTGAATATAGTGCAAAATTAGTTCCTGATGGAAAACGTTGCAGAATGAAAAAACCTTATTATAAAAATATTTTATTTATAGGTGACGCAGCTGGCCGGGGCATATTTATCGGCCCAAGGATTGAAGGCTTGAATGTGGGAATCGATGATGCTGCGAGAGCAGCAAGTGCCTTATCGCGGGCAATAGATAGAAATAATTTTAGTAATGAATATGCAGGGGAATATTATTCTAATTCCATAGAATCTAGTCCTTATACTAGAGATATGAAAGAGATTGATAAAGGTTATCTAAAGATATTCTTGGATGCTGCAAAAGATGTTCCAAAAGATATTGTAGGCTCAAGGTACGGCATGATCTTCAAATTGATGTCAAGCAATACTTTTAGAGGCCTTGCAGTAGGACTCGCAAATATTTTAGGATATGACCGCCTCTTACCATTAGTAGAATCAGAAGAAACTTATGTGAATGTACCCATAGAAATCGCCGAAAAATTGGGTAAGCAGATAGGATCAAGTTACTTTCCCACAATTCCTACCATAGCAGAGCGGATAGCAAAATTGAGATATGACGACGATTCATTGTCACATATCCGGGTTTTAAATCCGCGAGACGAATTTATGAAAAAAATGGTCACATTGTGTCCAACGAAGTGTTATAGCATAGAAAAAGAAGAAGTGACACTTCAGCATGAAGGTTGTATTGAGTGTGGGAGTTGCGCTAAACAAACTGAGTGGAGGCACCCGAGAGGAGACAAAGGGATCAACTTCCAATATGGATGAAGTTAATTATTGTTTTCAATCCATTTTATAGAACAGCCTACCGAAGGATCAAAATCCTTTTGTATCTTCTCTCCTCTTAGAACTTTTTTTATATTCTCTTCAATAGTCCTCTCTGTAGGTGTCATCCCAGGTTCCAGTGCATCATTAATTTTTCCATGATATACTAATCTTCTGTCCTTATCGAAAAGGAAAGGATCAGGAGTACAAACGGCACCAAATGATCTTGCAATTTCTTGTGTTTTATCAAATAAATAAGGAAAATTAAAATTATTTTCGACTGCAAATCTCTTCATATTATCAAAACCTTCTCCGTTGTAGTTAGGATCATTGCTATTAATTGCTAGGACCTGAAGTTCTAAAGGATCAAAATGCGATTGCAGGTCTATAAGATCTCCAATTCTTGCTTTAACATAAGGACAATGATTGCATATGAAGACTATTAATAGGGTTGTGCTTTGAGAATCCCTCATTGAATGTGTCTTCCCGTCTACCCCAATCAGTGTAAATTGGGGGGAGAGTTGCCCTGTTTTTAGAATTCTGCTAGAGGGAGTCTTTACCATAATTTAATCAGTTAGAAGATATATTAAAAGTATGATGTTAATTTTACATAATATTATGATTTGGCCTTTTCTAGAACTATGGATATAAATCTCCAAGTGAAGAAAAGTCTAGAAAGGGTTTGATTTTTTCTGCTACAATTAAAAGCTCCTCAAATGAAATCAGTTGTCGACCTGGCCATTTGCCGTTGGGACTGTCACAATTGAATCGTGGGATTATATGTACATGAACGTGTGGTACAATTTGGTTTGCGGCTTTTCCATTGTTTTGTCCTACGTTGAATCCATCTGCATGTACTGCCTCAGTCACTGCTTTTGCTATCTTCGGAACGAGCGAATACAAGGACCCAACCTCGCGACTAGGCATTCCCAACAAGTTATCATAGTGTAATTTAGGTATAACAAGGGTATGTCCCAAATTTATGGGATATTTGTCCAGAAGTACTAAAAAATTAGAATCTTCATAGATAACGGCTGCCGACATATTTCTTTCAATAATTGCACAAAATACACAAGTTTCGTTTTTCATTCCTACGGGTGATGATTACTTCTTTTTATATATTTTTTTTAAATAGAATAAAAATGTATAGAATGTTAGGAATAACTCTATATTTGAATTTATAGAAACAGAATTCTACTAAAATAAATAAAATAAGCTTACCGACCCCTTATATTAAATGAACATACTAAGGATTAACATGCACCATGATGATTTAAAGATGATGTGGGTATGTAATAAGTGTAGGTCTAGATTTGTTTTTCATTCTGATGTAGACGAACATCGAAAAAAGACCGAACATTTAACAATCGAGAAATATGACTTAAAATCTGGTAAGTTGGTTGATAGTCTAGGTGCCATATATGGGACTAGTATGAGATAGATAATTTAGAATAGCAGGCTTTAAACCTATCATTTATAAGGACAGTTCCATTTGCGTTTGTTTTCGATACTTTTGTTTTATTCATGACATGCAGATATTGTTCAAGATGAGGATAGTCGGCTCACGTTAGAATAGCCTCTTTATCGATGATAACTTGGGTCTTAAATGTAAAATAAATACTTTGAGCTATTTTCGAAAAAACATCATTAAAAAAATTGTTTCCAGCCAAGATGACTTTTGTAAATATACCCCCTTGACTAAAAAGTAGCAAACTTATCATGGTGGAGGCCATCAAGATCCTTAGCTGATATTCCATTCATACGCTGAGGACAAAGATATTTATCGGATTATAATATGATATCTTATATCTCATTTGAGATTTCACAATGCAAATTACTTTCAGTAATTTACCTGGGACATTTACTGGCGCCAGATATAAAATTCTTCTTTGAATGAGATAGCCATGTTGAAGAATGCTTGCACACAGTTCTTCTCCTGCATTATCTTTCTATAATTAGATCTTCAATGTTGACCTTCAATTTCAATCAAAGTCAATGTTGATCTTATTTTATCAATTCGTCTGATATTCCATGTAATAATTTCTTTAACTCTATCCATTGTGTCCGCCTTAACCTTTACAAGAACGTCGTAAACCCCGTAGACACCATAGACTTCTGTTATTTCCGCCAATTCTTTAAGCCTATTGATGGTTTCTTTTTCATAACCTAGATCACAATTTATTAGGACATATGCCATTGGCATACCAACTATATGGTATTATACAAGATAAACCCTTTATGCCTCAGCCAGTACATCTTTATAAAGGGTATGAGAGGAAATCGAATATCTTTCCTAGGGTAACGATATCAGACCCATATCGAGCATATCGCATCAAAATGGGTTTAGAAGAACGGGCTGGAATTAGAAAACAGCCTACTATTATGGTTGATGTTGATAATGTCTGTTATAGGGACACGAAAAATAGAGGTACAATACTAGAGAAAATATTTAAAATTGTGGTATAACGATAAACACTTATCAAATGTAAAATATCTTGATCTAGCATAGCCACTACACTAACGTTAATAACCGTATTATATTTCATTAAATGAAACGATTGAACGAGCCTAAAATTAAAGCCAAGTCATGGGATCCAGCTTTGGAAAAGACCATCTTAAATGATTGGGAAGAAAACGATATTTACAATTTGTCATTTTCAAAACAAAAAAAACCTTTTGTTATAGATACACCTCCTCCCTATCCTTCCGGAAAACCTTGGCATATTGGAGCAGCAGCTCATTATGCACAAATTGATATGATTGCACGTACTGCACGAATGATGGATTACAACGTTCTGTTTCCAATAGGCATAGATAGAAACGGTTTGCCTGTCGAAATATACACAGAAAAAAAACACAATATTAGGATGCGTCAGATGAATAGAGAGGAATTTATCGACCTATGTAAGATTACTCTTGATAATTTAGAAGATGATATGATCCAAATAATGAAGAACATGGGGATGAGTGGAAACTTTAGCGGATATTACCGAACTGACTCAAAAGAATTTAGGGCTTTAACTCAGAGTACGTTTATTGATTTGTGGAATCGAGGTCTCATATATATGGCTAATAGACCTAATAACTATTGCTTTGAATGTGGAACTACTATAGCTGACGCAGAAATAATTTATGAAGAGATTCCAACGAAACTTGTATACATGAGCTTTAATGTTGAAGGATCGAGTAATAAAATATCGGTGGCTTCCACGAGACCAGAATTGTTATTTGCATGTCAATCTATAATTGTTAATCCGAACGATCAGCGTTATAAAGATCTTCACGGGAAATATGTTCAGTTGCCCATTTTCAACAGATCAGTTAAAATTTTCCCTCATCACTCAGTAAAACAGGAATTCGGATCAGGCGCCGTTATGGTATGTAGTTATGGCGATCAGAATGATGTTAACATCTTTCGAGAATTAGGTTTAAAAGAAATTGTAGCTCTGAACGAGGTTGGTCTTACTACCACTAACGCTGGTCCATACGCCAATCTCAGAGTAAAGAATGCAAGAAAGAAAATCATCGAAGACTTAGAGAAACTAGGTATTATTCAAAGAGAAGAATCAATAGTACATAGAACACCTCTATGCGAAAGGAGTAAGACTCCTATCGAGATATTGCCTTTACAGGACTACTATTTAAAACAACTCGATTACATTCCCAAGTTGAAAGAACTCGCTGAAGAGATCACGTTTCATCCACAATTTCACAAGCAGATCTTAGTTAACTGGCTAGACTCTGTATCAATAGATTGGCCAATCTCGAGGAGGAGATATTATGGTACTGAAATTCCGGTATGGTTTTGTAACTCTTGTCATCATCCAATGCTTCCTGAACCCGGCAACTACTATCGTCCTTGGAAAGAGAAACCTCCCTTTGTAAGATGTATTAAATGTGGGGGCAGTGAGTTTTCCGGTGAGATAAGAATCTTTGACACGTGGATGGATTCAAGTATCTCTCCCCTATTCATTACAAAGTACCAACAGGACATAGAGTTTCACAATAATTATTATCCTACAAGGATTCGACCTCAAGCAAAGGATATTGTTAGAACTTGGTTATATTATACCCTTCTAAGGTGCTACACAATAACAGGAAGGATACCCTGGTCTGATGCGTGGATAATGGGATTTGGTTTGGATGATAAAGGTGAAAAGATGAGCAAAAGTAAAGGAAATGTAATAGATCCATTACCCATAATTGAAAAGTATGGTGCAGATACCTTTAGATTTTGGTCGGCAAGCGAAGTTAACCTTGGCTATGATTTCAGATGCTCAGAAGAAAAAATTGCAAATTCTCAGAAATTCTTGTCGAAAATATGGAATATCGCTAGATTCATTTCATCTTTTGATGAGTATCAACCAGCTTTAGCCACTAATACGGCTCAGCTTCTTAGCTCTGACAAGTGGGTACTTGCCGAATTATCCCAGCTGATTCAAAGCTGCAAGAACGCTTACAATGAATTTAACTTCTTTATGGTTGCAAAGGCCATTAGGGAATTTACCTGGGAACTTTTCGCTCCTCATTATTTAGAGATGGTTAAGGGAAGAGCATATAATAAAGAAGATAAAGTAAGTCAAGCATCAGCATTGTTCGCGTTGCATAGGTGTTTTTCAACTATTTTATTGTTGCTTGCACCCATATGTCCATTTATTACAGAAGAGTTATGGAGAAAGATGTACTCTGTAAAAAGCATTCACCTTCAGGCAATGCCTAGTTCCGAAGGACTTAATGATGACTTGATAAAATATACAAAACTTATTATCGATTTTAACTCTCTTGTATGGAATAAGAAAAAACAAACAATCTCACCGATAACAAGAAATCCACTTTCGTTAAAGGACTCGATAGAAATGTCTGTGCCACCTGAGCTTGAGTCATTCGAAAAAGATCTTGTAGACATGCATAATTTGAAGTTAGTAGATCACACATAAACATTGAATAAATCTAATATGCAGCGTACAATCCTACTCTTATGATTTAACTATTATCTTTCCATGCATTGTAGATGGATGTAATGAACAATAGTATTCAAATATTCCTTGATTTTTTGATGCAATAGCGGTTGTGAAGACCTGTTCTGAAGATAGATATGCGGTATTCACATTCAATTCATTTACAATAAAGTCATGTCTCACAAAGTCCTTGTTGACCACTACTATTTTTTTTGGAATGTTTGTTTTAACATATATATCAGGATTAGTTTCATTGAAAACATTATTTTGGGCTATCAAAAGTATACCTTCAACCTTTGCGGTAGTATGTTGGTTGTGAGGATGGGTCAAATTTCCAACCCCCCATAAAGTCCCCATTACAACGAACGTAATTGCTATTATAGCAATAATATTATTGCGCAATAAGTATAGATTACGCAGTAGAGATTAAATTGTATTCCTTGGATCCAGTATTATTCTCTCAGTTGGACACTTAATAAAAATTAAATTACGTCAAGAATCTATCGAGCAGCTTGAACACCACTTTGAACTCCATAATGAGATGCAATCAATAAAGTGTCTATCCCAGTTTGAGTTCCAAAAGTTTCGCAAGTAGATAGAAGACGTATTAATTACCCTATACACTCCTTAGCATTGGATAGCATTTTCAAATATGAGATAAATTATTATTCTTATATGCTGACCTACTAGCATTGACTCAAGAAGATTCGCAGGAAGATCCAAAAAAGATAATGGCGCAGCCCCCATTAAACTTACTGTTTAACCTTTCACTTCTTGCAAAGAAAGAGATATGGAATGTAGACGTTGTTGCTCTTCTCCAGACACTTCTAGAGATTATCAACAAAACACATCTGAAGGATCTCCGGGTTTGTGGGATTGCAGCTCATTCATCTTCAATTATCCATCGACTAAAAGTAGAAACTATATTTAAGCTGGAGAAAACTGCCATGCAGAAAAAAGGAATAGAGGAACCGAAATTGGAGCGACCCATACCTCAAATTAATACTATTCAGGTCCCATATAGAATTGAACCCACCTATCCTGTTTCTTTAGAAGAATTAATGCATGCTCTTGAGAATATGATCTCTCATCTAGGAACTCCCAAACTTAAAAGGAAACAAACTGGATTTGATCCAATTGAAACGTTTGATTTTGATAGGTACCTTGTTAAATTTGAACAATTATTACAAAGCTATGAGAATATGATTATGGACATTGCATATGCAGATAAGGTAATTATGTTTAAAACTATTATAAAAAACATGGAACAAATAGAGGTTGTGAGGTATTTTATCGCCATGCTTTACCTGGCCATGAAGGGAAAGGTTGATTTGGAACAAATGCAAGATAGCGACGACATTAAAATAGTTTATCTTGACAAAAAAGAATAACGGAAAAATTATTTGCTAGGATTAGAATGTGACACAGACACTCTCTACCGACGAAATCACCGCCAGAATCGAGGCCGCTTTGTATTCGGCAGGAAGACCATTATCCCTGGATGAACTTATTAAGGCATCAGGAAGCAATTCTAAACAGAAAACAATAAAAATTCTCAATAATTTGGCTGAATTAACAAGATCTATTTTTAGAGCGATTGAGATTTGTAAGTTAGAGGACGGGAATTTCGTATTCCAGTTGAAACCCGAATATACTCCAATTATTAGAAAATATGCACAACGTCCTGTAATGTCGAATGCTACTCTCAAGACACTTTCCTATGTTGCGTACGAAGAACCCATAACTTCAAAGCGGCTTGTGCAAATAAGAGGTAGCCAAGTATACACCCATCTCAGGGACTTGGAGCGGACAAATTTTGTTGAACATGATAACGTTGGAAGGCTGAAAGTATATAAAACAACAAAGAAGTTTCAGGAATACTTTGGGGTTGCCGATTTGAACTCTCTTAGAAAAAAAATGGAATGACTGCTGCCGAAGAGTATAGTAAATAGTCCTAGCATTTCTACAGCAAGCCTTAATTAGCACGAAAAAATAAAATTATTATGCGAAAATCCATTGAGAATCTAACTGGTCGGAAATATACCGGTGGCCGAATATTTCCTTTAAGAGGGAGGCGAAAGTATGAAATTGACAGATATCCTAATGAAGCTATTCTAGGCAATATTGATATCGTTACAAGAAGAACTAGAGGTAATAATATCAAGAGTGCCATAAAAACAGTCGACTTTGCATCAGTAACGGACAGTAAAAGCAAGAAAGTAATCAAGTCAAAAATTTTACAGGTCTCGAAGAATCCAGCGAACAAAGATTACGAAAGAAGGGGAGTAATAAGTAAAGGGGCAATATTAGAAACCGAGGTTGGACTAGCTAAAGTTGTATCAAGGCCTGGACAGGAGGGCACAGTTAATGCCGTATTGTTAAACCAATAACCTCGTGATTCTTGCATTGAATTTATATATGTACTCGAATCTGAAATTTACCTTCATTTTGGTTCAGCCAGAAGGATATTTGGATCTGGTGTATCTAATTACCACCAATTCATTTGAGTAACGGGAATCCTATCTAATATCGATAAGATGATATAAATACCATTTCTATAATGTTTCAATACAAGGCCACTGCACATATCGATAAATTGATCGTTGATTAGCCTGATTTCAGAAACAATCAATCAATCATAAATCAATCAGTGAGCAGATTCACATGACACGAACACATATGTTTATTTGACATTCATCTTCTCAAAATTATATACCAATCGAAATATCTCATACCATATTTCATCATGATTCCTTGTAGTTTCCCCTTTAGAGGACCTTATTAAAAACGTGCTCCGGTCGTTATCGAATAAAAAAAATTGGTGCAATTATAAACAGTAGTTTATCACACAAAGTAAATTTATCCTTTGAATTGACTGCATCTGGCAATAATTCAATAGAATTCTCAAAACGGATATTAGATTATTCCAATGTTTAATTTAAATAAGGTTGTTGCCTATGACAAGTGTTTGGAGCAACAAGCTAAGATAAGAGTAGAACGGAAATTTGTTTTTGTACTAATACATACTCCATATGGTTTAAGATTTTTTGAAAAAGTAGCTAAAAATAGGATTGCAAAATTCTATGCTAAATGTAATATTTACTTAATGCCTGTGATAACAGCTTTGGCTATCTTTTTAATAGTTACTTCCCTTATACTCACATTTTCCAACTCAGGTGTTCGTGAGAGTGCTCGCGATATAGGCCCTACCTCCAATTTGCTTATTCCAGGTATAAATCCATATCTTCCATTGAGTTATGGATGGATAGCGCTGGTAATTACTGTGATAATACATGAGGCAGGACACGGGATAGTGGCTCGAGCATACAATATTAAAGTGGAATCGACTGGAATTTTATTATTAGGAATAATTCCAATAGGAGCATTCGTTAACATCGATAGGGATGAATTAGAAAAGACTTCCAATAAGATAAAAAGTGCAATTCTTACAGCTGGTCCTTTAAACAATATGATATTTGCACTCATTTCATTGTTCGCCCTTTTTTTTGTTGTTAATTCTTTACATCCTTTACATATGGTAGGCCCTGTACCCCTCGGCGTAAAGGTTCTCAGTGTAAACCCAAGTTCGATTGCAGAATCGGTTGGATTAACCAAGGACTCGGTAATAGAAAATGTTGCAGGGCAAAAAATTCAGAATATCCAGAATCTATCTTCGGTTCTAAGGTCAAATCTTGGTAATAAGGTAGGAATCACTTGGCAGGATAAGAGCGGTCAAAAATTACTCCGCACTATATCTCTTCCTCCAGTCGCAGAGAACAAGAGAGGAATACTGGGAGTCTCCATAAGGGACGTCAACCCTGATCCATCCTTAGTTCTATCCAATTATAAGAATCTTTTTTGGACTAATCCTATAGCACTCATCCTCCCGCCGACGATAGAACAAGGTGTTGTTCCTTATTCAGATATGATGGCTCCTAGATACGGATCCGAGATGTTGGGCTCATCATTTTCTATCTTTGCTAATTTCTTTTTTTGGTTATGGTTTATAAATTTTAACTTGGGAATATTCAATGCCCTTCCTATAGGTCCCATGGATGGAGGCCAGTTATACAATTATTTGATTCAAAGTAAAACGAAAACAAAAAGAGTAATTAATGCATCGTTAGTGATTACCATCGTTATGACGATAATCGTAGCTATGTCGGTATTCCTACCGTATGTACTAAGGTAAAACAATAAAACAAACCCAATCCAAGAGATTTGAAGTATTGTTTAACTATTTATCTAGCTAATTTTCCTGCTGTTGTGATTCATGTGACCAATTCTACTTTAAAGTCAGTAGCATGAAAGTACTCGACGATACATTTGAATAACTCTTACTTTTTGTACCCTCAAGTATAATCGAAACTATAAACATATTAATGGATACTCTGTAGTAGTATTTGGCATATTACTGGTGCAGTTCAAAATTATCTCTCTTTATCATGAGTGCACAAAACTAAAACCTAGGCACAAAAATACCAGTACTGAGCTGGACGAAGAATAAAAGTGGAAAAAAGCAAAGAAAATGGATCGATTGTAGGCGTCGATGAACAACCTACTAAAAAGAAATCAGAGATTGCTCCCGTTAAGACTTCTCATTTAGATGACTCAGTAGAGAAGGAAGTTTTTACTAGCAGGATCACTTCTAGGAATGAAGATGAAATTACAAAAGCCGTTTTAGAATCACTTCCAGCAGAATCCAAGGTTACACTGGCAAGATTCGAAGGACCAAATATTGCGTTATACACAAAAAATCCAAAATTCTCACTTACAGAATTAACCTATCATCTGTCTTCACTCTCAAGGACATTGAAAAAGAGATTTGTCGTTCGTACAGACCCTTCAATAAGATTACCAGAAGATAAGACTAGGGCTGTCGTTATAAATTTGCTCCCAAAAGACATTTTAGTTTCTGCAGTTTTTTGCGATGATGCAACCGGCGAGATTGTGATCGAAGTTAACCATCCGGAAAGTATCGCACAAAAAATGGTAATAGAAATTGCACAATCTACCGGTTGGATAGCTCATATGAGGCGTTCACCTTACATCCCATCTACTTGTCTAAATTCTATACACTCCGTATTGAAGAGCTCTGCCAAGGACAGGACTACATTTCTTCAACAACTTGGAAAAAGAATCTTTCGAGCTCCTCTTTTGATAGGGAATAACCTTGAAAGCTCAATAGACGCCTCCAGAGAAACAGTACATAAGGACCAACCCATGCTGAAAGATAACAATAGCAAACCACAATCTTGGACAGGTAACAGGGAAGAAGTAATGCTCTTCTGCCTTGGTGGGGTTAAACAGGTTGGAAGATCATGTTTCATTGTAGTAACACCAGAAAGTAAAATAATGTTGGACTGTGGAATAAACCCTGGTGAAACTTCAGGATTGTCAGCCTATCCGCGTCTGGATTGGTTTAATTTTGATCTCGATGATCTCGATGCTGTGATCATAAGTCATGCCCATATTGATCATCAGGGTTTTCTACCTGCTCTTTTTAAGTTTGGATATGATGGACCAGTATATTGTACACAGCCTACTTTACCATTGATGACACTACTTCAAACTGACTCTGTTAAGATAGCAAAGAACAACGGTACCTATCTTCCATACGAAGTGAGAGATGTCAATGAAGTCATCAAACATTGTATAACTCTTCCATATGGTAGGCCAACAGATATTTCTCCCGATGTAACGGTTACGTTGAACAATGCTGGTCATATCATGGGTAGTTCCACAGTCCATCTCAACATATCAGGAGCTCATAACATATTATATTCAGGAGATTATAAATTTGCAAAAACACAGCTTTTAGATAGTGCTTTATCCCTATACCCAAGAGTTGAAACCCTTATCTCTGAAAGCACTTACGGTAATACTAGTGACATTATGCCTGACCAGTCAGTAGTCTATAAGAATTTTACCGAGAATTTAAATAAAACGTTAATAGAAGGAGGAAAAGTGCTGATTCCTGTACCTGCAGTGGGAAGGGCACAGGAAATAATGCTTGTCATAAACAATGAGATGCAGGAGGGTCGTCTTGTGGAATCACCCGTATATATAGAGGGTATGATATCAGAGGCAAGTGCCATACATATGTCATACGCTCATTATCTTGGTTCTAATGTAAGAAGATCTGTTTCTCAAGGGATCAATCCCTTCCAGTCTGAATATTTCACTGTAATCAACGGTCCCAATAAGCGGGATGAAGTTTTTAATGATCAGAACCCGTCTATCATTATGGCAACTTCAGGAATGCTCGAAGGCGGTCCTTCGGTAGAATATTTTAAGGAAATTGCCCCTGATCCTAAGAATAAAATCATCTTTGTCTCTTATCAGATTAATGGAACATTAGGGAGAAGAGTTATTGATGGAACTATGACAGAAGTAAGCATGCTAGATAAAAATGGCAAATTAAAAGTGATCCCCGTTCGATGTCAAACCCAAAAAATAGACGGATTTAGTGGGCACAGTGACTTTAATCAGATATTAAATTTTGTATACAAGATTAGGCCAAAAAGAGTACTTGTAAATCATGGTGAAAAGTCAAAATCAGAAAATACTGCTAGTGCAATATATTCTCGGTTAAAAATAAGGTCTAATGTACCGGATATTAGAGAAATAATTAGACTAAGATAACCCCAAATTGTTTCCATATCCTTTTTAGCCATGTATAGATTATAATTTTGTGGTTAAGAATTGGCTATAAGATACAGATGTATTAATTGTAATATTGTGCTAAGTGGAGAAGGAGCATCGAGACATTATCTTGCTAATCCTACTCACAAACTTGAAAAACTTCCTCCATTAAAACCTGTCAAAAATAACGGAGTTGGATAATATTGGAATTTATTCTCTTGTATTCTCTACTATCTATAATTCCTCCCAAATATTAGCCCTAATATGCGATTGCATGTGGGGATTTTGCGTAAGTGGATATAACATTCTTATAGCATTTGCTGTCTTGAAGGAAATACTATCTCCTATTTTATCTTGAGTGTAATGAGAACATCTTTTACACTCTTTTTGATGTTTCTTTGAATATCATTATTCATTGATAGGCCTTCTAACGCAGATATAGATCTTGAAAACCGATCAATATCTTGCATTTGTTTTGATTCCTTTTTGATCGACACCATAACAGGTAAAGCCACCTATGTAATTAACGAATACATAACGAGTAGATCTTTTTCAATGTTTTTGTCGCCATGATGTTTTATGTATTTGCCATCATTCGTTGGAAGTGTTCAATATGTTCTCTTGTACGTACATTATTCCTTTCTCCGTAAGTGAAAAAACTCGTCCATCTCCTTCTTCTGTCGAATCATTCAATGAAAACTGTATATAGCCGTTAATTAACATCTCGTCGAGTGCTCGTTGTATCAGAGTTTCAAAATAGCTTACGTTAATATCGAATTTATCGTCGTACTCAGTCTTTTGTGGTATAATCCACATCTTTATCTGATTAATGTTTACGTACGACTTCTCTTCATTAGTATTTTTCTCAGAAGGTTGGTTGTTCATTAAGTGGGTCAGTATAATGTGAGATGCTATTTCCCTTAACACTATATCATTGGATAGTATTTCATATTTTAACTGTTTTCTTTAGAATGCATTCGAAATATAAAGAAACATCACATTCTTTTAAACAAATAAAATTGTACATTTATCTGCTATAAAGTTAATTTGACAATATATATGTGTCATCTCATTTTAATGGATAGTCGACATGGAAGAACATCAAGTGACAATTGTAGAATTAGGACCTATTCCACTAGGCTACGGTAAATTGTTGGGGTTCCAAGACTCGAACTATTGATTAGACGACTAAGAATAAGCAAAGTATCATGCATAATTCACCGTTTGGTGTACTGATTGTCTGACAAATACCAAATTTGGAATTTTAAGGAAACTCATGATATAAATAATCGAAAACGAATTTTATGGCTACAATTATTAGGGAAAGGGAAAGTAATTTATTAAGCACATTTTCCTGTAGGCGACTTGAGAACCTAGCACCAATTTGGCCTCCTACAAAACTACCGATAGCCAATACCACTGCAAAGTTGTAATCTGGTTGGGAGATAATTAGATGACTAATGACCCCACTTATAGAAGTTATTAATAGTGTTAATTGAGAAGTTGGAGCAGCGTATGCCATTCCCATTTCAAATAGTATCACTAACATAGGAACAAACACAATTCCTCCTCCAATACCAAACAAACTAGATACAATTCCTGCTGAAGCGGCGCCTAAGTAAAATAACAAATAGAGAATTATCGGTTTAGTTTTTTTGTTTTTTTTCTTGCTGACTATCGAATTTTTATAATAGATATAAATACTTGCTATAGCTAATAGCAAAGCAAAGTATGCCCTGAAAACTGATGGTGAAATTTCACTCGATATAAAAGCTCCGATAACAGCACCCGGTACTGAAAAACATGCCATTTTTAAGCCTATTGTATATTTGATTCTCTTCTGCCTCGTATATTCAATTACGGATGAAATGCTGGTAGAAGTGACTGCAATTAAACTTGTGCTAGCAATCTGGGATGGAGTCAAACCTACTAATGTTAGAACAGGAGCAATGACTATCCCGCCCCCTATTCCTATAATGGAACCGATGGTACCAGCTGCCATTCCTATCAATAATATTATGACGGTGGCTTCAAAGGCAAACATTTTCCATTTTAATGATGTTTATTTCGATACGATAAATCTTTGGTATTATACTATTCCCAATTATTCATTCGTTGGTATGCAAAGTGTATTAAATATGATTTAGGTATATTAAACCCTTTAGACACGTTAGATTCACTTGCGACTGATTCTAATTGGCTTTGGAGTTGTTGGGCAGAGCTTTGCTAAACTTTTATTATCTCGTACTGCAGATTTGTACAATTTATATGGAATAAAGCCGAGGGTGGTTGCTTGTATTGATAACGGAGGAAGTGCTCTTTCTCCTCAAGGGCTTGATCTTAATAGATTGCTCGACGTAAAACGAACCAAGGGAACCGTTGCATCTTATCAAGCAAGGAAGGATAAGTTTGATTCAATCCACATAATTGAGAATGTTGGTGCAGAAGTATTGATTGAACTAACACCCACCAATTTGAAGGACGGAGAGCCAGGAATTTTGCATATAACTACCGCAATGAAATGTGGGAAGAATGTTATTACGGTAAACAAAGGTCCTCTTGCACTGGCTTTTCCTTCCTTGATAGAACTGGCAAGATTCAACAATGTGAACCTTCGATTTAGCGGAACAGTTGGCGGAGGAACATCGATCTTAGAATTTGCTAAGCGGTGTTTGAGAGGAGATAGAATTGTTTCATTTAGAGGGATTTTGAATGGAACAACTAATTATATTTTGACTAAAATGGAGGATGGACTCAACTTTCAAGATGCTTTAATTGACGCAAAAAATAAAGGCTATGCCGAAAAGTCTCCTTCACTTGATGTTGATGGATTTGATGCGGCGGCGAAACTTGCTATTATGGCCAACTGGATCATGGGCATGAAAGTTACAATCAAAGATGTTAATAGGTCTGGGATTAGTAAAGTCAAGCTTTCAGATATGCAACTAGCACAAAAAGAGGGAAAGGCTATAAAGCTAATTGCTAAATGTAATAAAAATTCCTTGGACGTCAAACCCACGTATGTATCAAAAATAGATCCGATATGTGTTAACGGTACCTTAAATGCGGTAACCTTTACATCGGAGCATTCTGGTCAACAAACAATAATTGGACGAGGCGCAGGCGGAATTGAAACAGCCAGTGCAATCCTAAGAGACTTGATAGAAATAAAAGATACACTTACTGAAAAACAGACTATTAGAAGTTTAATTTTCTAGTTAATCGAGAACAAATAATTGTAATCGTCTACTTTAGAGGGTATCGGTAACGCGTCAATTTATGAGCATAGCAATAAAATAATATATATCAAAAGAATTATTACCCTGTCGGGTTATTTTATGAAAAGTGTATAGCGGAGAGTTAGAAGTTCAGGCTAAGCGTAAAGCTTTGGCGGTTTTACATGATGAAATTAATAGGATCCTTAATTCTGCTAGGGATTTATCAATATTAACCGTATCACTTATCAAAGGAGATGACAAAGAGGCTCAGGCATGTTTAGAACGCATGAGAAATGCGGAGGAGGAGGTTGAAAATCTTAGGAGAAAAATTACGCGGGAGGTAGCGGAAATAGGAAGCTTGATGATTTACAGGGAAGACATTTTGAGGACCGCTTACATAATGGATGACATCGCGGGATATATTAGTGGCATCGCATTTAGACTTGCAAACATAAAAATATCTTCCTTAAAAAAAGCAGGTTTTGATGATGAACTAGAACAACTAATAGGAATGGTCGTAGACTCTATCTTTAAATTAAATGAAATGGCGCGAGCATTAAGCATTAATCCAGCAAGTACTATCGAACTTGCGCAAGAAGTTCAACGGTTAGAAAGAGAGATAGATAAGAAATACAGATCGGTCATTGTTAAAGCTCTGAATGAGGTGTCAGCAATTAAAGACGTATTGCTTTTAAAAGATGCTGTAGAAGGTATTGAAGGTATGGCAGACAAATGCCAAGAAGCATCAGATTCCTTCACCATTCTAGCATTGAGTATGTGATGACGCAATTTAATGGAGAGCTAGTAGATAATCGAATAGTCATCCCAGATATAGAGCAGTCTAGGACCCTTTTTGGAACAGGGTATTATGGAAAACCTCTTGGTATTCATAAGCCCAAGACAAACCTTTTCGATTCTCCGCTAATATTAGACCTTATCGAAGGCTGCTATCTTATCCAGATCGGTAAATTAAAAGTTTGTCGTAACGACGGCACTATTTTATCATTGAGAGATATCAAAGTCATTTGTAGAAAAGAATTCGCTGATTTTGATTCAAAGTATCTAGTCTTTTGTTCTCTGAGAGAAAAGGGATATGTAGTGACACCCGGAATTAAGTTCGGATGCGATTTTGCTGTTTATGAGCATGGCCCAGGAATAGATCATGCACCTTTCTTAGTCCAGGTATACAGACCATCTAGTTTGCTAACAGCGACAGGGATCGTGCTGGCCGGACGATTAGCAACAACTGTAAAAAAACAATTCATAATAGCAGTACCGAAGATTAAACAAAAGAAGGTTGAATTTATAGGGTTTGATTGGTGGCGAGCATAACTATAAATCATATCTAGACTGTGCCTATGATGGATGTTGTGGTGTCTGACGTAGTCGACGATGGTATAGTTAACTGATGTCCGGCCATATTTTTAATTTGAGGCAAATCAAATTTTACAAAGTTCTCTCCGGAAATTGTCAACCTAGTGGTGAATTTATCAGTGCCTTGCTCTAACCAGCCTTTATATCTGATGGAGTTCTTGATTATATCAATTATACTCGGTTTTTTCTCCTCAACTTCTTCGTAACAAGAAAGAATCTCGCCGAATTTCACTTCAACTTCTTTGTTGAACTTCGTTAAATAATATACGAACAAGGTAGCTTTTTCATAATGATTAGATGGCTTTTTGGTTGCAAAGAACTCTCGTAGACCTATTTTGTTAACATTTGATTTTAGATCAACAGGTATTGGAGGAAGTGTTACAGATGTTTTAGCTTGTTTAGAATTACTGCGGCTCTTACTCACCATGGGAGGCGAGTCTTTTTGATAGAACCTTTTTTCTATATCCGAAGACGTCACAATTGCAGAAGATTTATTCGAGGGGAAACTGTTTTCAAATTCTTTTTTCATGACCTCTTTTATTGCATATTTAAATATATCTTCAAATTTTTCCAAATGTTTGTTTACAAAATTCTCTTCTCCCTCAAGCTCCAATACACCTTCTCTGACATTAATTTTAAACTTTGCAGGCAAATTGTTCAACGATGATATTCGAGATTAGCTTCTAATTAAGTTGTTGGTACAATACGGTAATGAAGCAGATAAATTTCAGGTATCGCCAATACAAGATGAATGAATAATCAATTGACGTCGCTGAACTCGAATGTATCACCGTACGAAACATGGCACAAATAAATATTGCTGGCCACAGCATACACTTTGGGTATCTTTAATAATCATAATATGGTGCCAAGTCCATGGAACCAGGAACATTCCGCGATTCTCTCAATTTCGATAACAAGATTGTGGTTATTACAGGCAGTGGACCTGGTATTGGCCAGGCAATTGCTAAACTATTTGTAGAAAAAGGAGCGACGATTATTATAATGGGGAGGAGAAAGGAGCCTTTAGAACAAACCTCAAAGATACTGAACGAGATAATTGATGAAAGAGGGATGTCATCGAAAGTGAGAGAGTTCCCAGGAGTCGATGTAGCAGATGAAAAAGGCGTAAACGAAATGTTTAAACTTATCAAGGAGGAGTTTGGCAAAATCGATATCGTTATCAATAATGCTGGTATTTCAGGACCGGTAAAATCGTTTACGAATGCTAACTTCGAAGAATTCAAAGATTGTGTAGCAATTCATCTTACAGGTGCTTTTTGGACCTCTATTCGCAGTTTAGAGATTTTGAAGTCAGGTGGAAAAATTGTTACAATTTCTACTTTTTTTACAGAGGAAAATCGTTTTGAACAGAGACCATACAGATTTAGAACACCGTATACTGCCGCGCAAGGAGCAAAGAACAGACTTTCAGAAGCATTAGCATGGGAGTTGACATCTAAAGGAATCCGATCCATATGCATCAATCCCGGTCCAGTCCACTCGGACAGAATCTACAAAACTGTATATCCTAAGGCAGCAGCAGAATTCTTAAGAATTGGAGGCTATCAGGGTCTTACTTCCAAACAAATTGAGATAGCAGCCGCTAAGTTATTACCGCTTTTAGGTGAAGATCAACAATTAATAACTATTGCTATAAATGAGATTGCAAGGGAAATTGCAGGGTTTGATAATTCTACAACTATCTCTGAAGATGAAAATTACAGGAAAATTACTTCCGATATGCTGTTAACTATACAAGAAATAGCAGAGAAGATCCAAAATAATACAAGTAAGATGATAGTTGATGGAGAATTCCTAACTCAAGAAGAGGTAGCGACTATGGTTGCAAACATATGTGATGACAAAATCAGTAGATTGATCAATGGGAGGATCATTCCTAACGATAGGCTATTTTATCCAGTTAAGCCTTTTGTAGCCACGTCTCCTTTCGAGAAGTATGTTCCCTCTAATAACATAAAAGGAAAAGTTGTAGTGATAGTACTCAATACATCATCGGAAAGAGATCGGGATAAAATAAATGAGATTTCAAAAGCAATTAATACTTTGAATGGAAAGCAGGTCGTAGTACTAACGAGCAAACAAGCAAACGTAACTAAATTAGAGGATCAAAAAATTCAGTTTGTTAATCTTGCTGATGAAAGTAATGTGAGAGAAATATTGAGAAAAATAAAAGGAGACTTGGGAAGGTTAGACGCGGTAATTTATCTCACAGGAGATTACGATTATAATATTTCCTTACAATCTCTTTCCAGAAATGCGTGGGATGATCTAGTGGATAATTTCGTGAATATTCCCTCACTGATAACTAAGGAATCTGTAAATGCAATGGCTCCAGCTGGTTCGATCGAAGAGCCTTCAAAGTTTAAAGGCTCTGAGGGAATAGTAATGATTATCGGTCCTGAGGCCCCGACCGGCAAAAAAATCTCTGGTCTAATTAGAGCACGATCTGAGATCTTTAGAGGAGCTTTGCGACCATACACTGCAACAGTAAACCAAGAACTCCGTGACGTCTTGGGTTCCAAGATCAGACTCTACCTACTTCTTCCTGGTAATATTGACGGTCATAAGCCTAAACCGGAACACCTATCTAACTCGATATTGCAACTTTTATCTGGTTCGAACATGGAAAGAAATGAGTCGATCTTTTATCTCGATGAAAACCAGAATTTGTGAATGTTAAATAGTGGCACAGTCTACCAGGTGGTAAGGAGTCAAAATCTAATAGGATCGCCATCAAGAGATATGTCCAGGCTTCAAACAATCAATCCGATGATGAATACGAGTTAAAGGGAATATAATATAGTTCTTCTCATCATTATGTCCCAGTAATTAAAATAGCCCTTCTCACCTATAAATTATTTTAATATTTATTAATATTTACTCAAGAACCTTACATAGTATACAACAAATATTAAGATAATATCAACAAGGCATTAATTTAGCGTTAAATTAAGAATATTGGCAGCAATCCTTTATAAACCGAAAAACGTCTAAACCGAGGTACTTTCTGTTTTAAACTTAGTCTATTTAACTTCAGAGTCTCTTCATCTTCGAACCGCACTTGGGACAAGCAGATTCCTTATGTCTGGTTCCACAACTCATACAATAAAATTTTAGTGTATTATCTCCGAATATGGTACCAGACCCCATACCCATTCCACTCATTTTGTTAATGACTCTCTTTCTCATAAAGAAGTTAATCAGAATGAAAACACCAATTATGACGACTAGCGAGATAGGAAACGGGAGTAACATAGAGATAGCAAGGCTAATTCCTAGTGATATACTAAGCCAAAGCAATTGCTGACCAAGAAATTGTTTGTTATTGCTCAACTATTCCTACATTGCCGATATCTCTTCGCCTAATATTAATTAGTAGGGATAATTCTCTGGTAAAAACTTTAATGAGGAATTAGTATGTCTTTAGTGATAGACATGCTGATCAAAGGGGAGTACGTACTAATCTATTTCGAATAAACATTATAACTATCACAATGATATAGAACGACTTTTACTCCTTGCTTTTCGTAACAAAGAAAAAAAGACATAGCACGTATTGTCATAAAAGAGTGGTCTGCTCAATTGCAAATATACAATAAAATATATTCTTTCTCAACGGATATTTAAAAAGAAGAAATTGAAGGCAATTTTGTTAGCTGGGGGGCATGGTACAAGAGGACGGCCATTTACTGAGTTTATTCCAAAGGCTTTATTTCCTATTAACGGACGGCCCGTGATAGATCATATCGTGAGATATCTCTCACATTCTCCTAAAATCAATGAAATAGTAATAATATGTGAATTTGATAACCTGGGAAGACAAATTATTAATTACTTTGAAGGCAAAGAGTTTATTTATAAAAAAAAAATAATCTTTATAGAAGACAAGAAAACAGGAACAGGGGGTGCGTTACTAGAGGCTCAAAAATTTTTGCTTAATGAGTCTTTTTTTTTAACGTGGTTTGCAGATAACTTCTGCGCTCTAGATATCAATAGATTAGTAGCTGAATATGAGAAAATTTGGATGCAAGACAGGGAGGTAACCGGCGTTGTGGTTACTAGAAATTTGAGATACGAAGAGACAGGCCGCGTCACGTTGTGTCAAGGAGACGAAGAGCATACGAATACTCTAATAAGGGAATTCAGAGAGAAAAATCTAGTAAAGCTTGAGCAGCCAGAGGCCTTAGGAATATATTTATTTAATAATAGTATCTACGATTTTATTTGTTCTACGTCTGAGCTTGGTAATTCGACCTTGGACCTGTCTAAAGATATATTGGCGAAAATACCGGGAATAGGAAAGCTTTTTTCATATAATATCGGTAATGATATTGACTGGATAGATGCTGAATCTCTTGTCTACCTTGCTCGAAATAAAGGAATTATCGATCGGATATTGGCACAATTAGATGTCACCTCAACATAAAAGAGAGATTCATCAACATGATAATAGCCTAATAACCTTTCTAAAGCAAGAAAGATGTATTCTGAAGCGCTATGCTGTATTTTGTTGGACTACGAGTATGAGTAAGGATAGTGTAGCTACATTGAAACAGAAATATTTTGCCTAACGAACTTTCTGGCTAATTAATTCAGGAATCTCCTTTGGGGTTCTTGCAACAGGCACATTTGCTTTCGAATACATGGAGATCTTCGATTCAGCAGAACCATAGTTTCCGTAAACTATAGCTCCTGCATGCCCCATAGTTCTTTCTTTAGGAGCGGCTCTCCCAGCTATATAGGCGACCACCGGCTTGCTAAATTTTGTTCTTATTAGATACTCGGCTAATTGCTCTTCTGAATCGCCTCCAATCTCGCCCACGACGACGACTGATTCGACATCGTTACTACTTCGAATGAGTTCAAAAGCCTCAATCAAGTTGATTCCATTAATAGGGTCGCCACCTATTCCGAGACACAGCTTTTGGCCATACCCACTTCTCGTGAGGTTAAATGACACCTCGTACATAAGAGTTCCACTACGAGAAAAAACAATGGTCTTCCCTGCTTTAAATGGCTGTGCAGGCATGATGCCAATTTTGATTATATCCGGTACAATTAATCCCGGGGTATTTGGACCGATCATAATTGCCTTTTTGGATTTGGCGTACTCTGTAACTCTTATTGCATCTTTTATCGGGACATGCTCTGGTATAGCAACTAAGATTTTTATGCCATTATCTAAAGCATCTTTTGCAGCATCTAAAAAGTATGGCGCGGGTACAAATATGCCGGATATTCTCGCCTCTGTAGCTCTGACAGCATCCGATACATTTGCATAGATAGGTATACCTTCATAGTTTTGACCTCCTTTTCCAGGAGTAACTCCCGCTACAATATTTGTACCGTATGCTTTCATTAGTCTTGTATGTGTAGATCCATAACTACCTGTGATACCTTGAATTATTACTGGTTTTTTTAGGTAGTCGGAATCGTTCTCCTTCCCAATAAGCAGACCAAATATATCAAAATCGCTAATAGTCATTGTGTTCACTTCTCCTTCATTATTGATATGGTTTGACTTAATCCTATTATTGCATCTTCCACGGTATCATACAATTTTGCCTTCGTACCCCTTAGCATTTCTTTTGCTTTATCGGATTCAGCTCCAGAGATCCTTGCGAAAAGCGGAGTATCAATCAGGTTGTGTTGATATGCGTCAAGGATTGCTTGTGCGACTAGATTAGTTCTAACTATGCCTCCAAACAAATTTACAAATATGATATTGATTTTTTTTATTTCGCTTATAACCTTCAAAGCTTCATAAATGGTTTCTGTTGTTGCCCTGCCTCCAAAGTCAAGGAAACAACCTGCATTTCCTCCAGCGTCCGATACCATATCGAGCGTGGACATGACCAACCCTGCACCATTTCCAATTATTGCGATATTTCCATTCAATTCGACTAGTGAAAAGCCATTCTTCTCTGCTTGCATCTCTAATTGTGAAATCTGCTCGTACTTCTTTAAGTCAGGATGTCTAAATAGAGCATTATTATCTATTATGACCTTTGCATCGAGGGCCATAATTGAACCGTCATGCAAAACTGCCAAGGGATTTACCTCAGCTAATTCCGCTTCTTCACCTTTTACTAATTCCGAAAGCTTCGTAGAAAAATCAATAAAAGAAACGGCAGTATTACTTGAAAGTCCTATTTTGCGGGCTATCTCCTCAGCAGCTAGATCAGAGAGACCATCAAGGGGAAGATCGATGATCACCTTTTTTCCTACTTTTTCAATGTCTACGCCCCCATCAGCTGATACAATTAAGGAATAACATCTTTTAGTCCTGTCCAGAAATAATGACAGGTATAACTCTTTTTCGATATTAGCTAATTCTTCTACTAAAATACCCCTAGGTAACTCACCCTTTATTTCTTTGCTGATAAGTTGGTTAAAATTGATTTCAACGTCAGTTGCAGTTTTGCATTTTAAAATAGCACCTGCTTTACCTCTTCCTCCAACTGTAAGTTGTGCCTTCAGGACAACGGGATAGCCTAATTTTGCAGCTGCCTCTTCTGCCTCTTGTAATTTTGTAACTAAAATTGCTTTTGGAATTCTTATTCCATACTTATCAAATAATTCTTTTCCTTGATATTCTAATAGCCTCATTGCAAGTTAATAAATTTCCTCAATACGCTATTTATAATCTTATTTAGTTAAATGATAGATGCCAGAATAAAAGTAACTGTCAAAAAGATTTTAAAATAGTGATAACCCATAATGGTATTTTTTTGATGTAGAATAAAAATAGATGGATCGGAGGTTTTAATATTTATAACCCCAAATACAAATTGATAAACTATGGTTGAAAAGATGACTGCTTTTTGGCTAATAATACTAACTGTAATCGTTTGTGCAGCAGTTCCGACAATGTTGATATGGCTGACTGCCATTCCACATCCAAAAATGACTATAATGATTGAACCGACAGAGGTGTCTACTTTGCTGCATTTGTCGTTATGACTAGAATAGTTAACCGGGGCTAAGTTGCTTTTATCGAAAAGCAATAAGAAATTATGAGATTACAAAAGAATCGAACTGGAGCAAAGTGTCAAACAATCGATAGATCCTTATTATTTTCTCAGTAACTCTACGTTTCTATACAATTCTTATTTCCTTGCACCTTGATGGTAGGATCGCAGCTCTCATGTCCCTTACAGAGCTTAAAATTAATAGATTTTATCATATTACTGATTTTTCAATCTTACGTTTATCAAATTGAGTGTAATCTCCTAACTTTCTTTAGATCGAGTTTAATTGTTTTCTTTTCAAAATGCTTTATGTAAAATCATGCTATAATATATTAACTATTAAATTAGTGTTGCCATGTCATTTTAATTGTATGTATGAGGATAAAATAGATGTTGTTATTCGAACCAGAAACTCTTCGGATTTATTAGCTGCATGTTTGGACTCTGTATTTAGAGAGATACCCGTACGTAAGGTTATCATGGTCGATGGTGGTTCGACTGATAATACTTTGGAGATTGCCTCACAATATAACAATGTTGAAATTTATAAGAGACCTGAATTTAACCTCGGAGAGGCAACTCAATTTGGATTTAACATAGCCAAGACTCTGTGGATAGCAGTAATTGATTCAGACATTGTACTTAAGACTGGTTGGTTCAAAGAAATATCGAAATACATGTACGATGCTGACGCAGTTGAAAGTTGTAGGCTAGAACATTATAGGATAGATAGATTACAAAATTTGACCAAAGTGAAATACGGAGTATTTGGACAGACTTTACTAAAGAGACAACATTTATTGGATCTAAAGTTAAATCAACCGCACGGCGAAGACGCGGCAACTAAATTCTATTTTGATCAAAACGGTTTGAAATGGCTCAAAGTAGAAAACTATTTAGTAGATCATTTTCCTAAATTTGAGACGAATGTTTATCGTAGAACCGGAACGGTAATCAGCCCTGTAGCCCGATACGTTCCAAAAAAACAACAGATAGAAGAAGGTCACATCTATAGAAAATATAAAATGCTTTCATTCAAAGACGTTGTTTGGAATATGCTCATTAGAGGAACTTTAAGAGAGACCTACATAGCATTTAGAACCAAAATATGGTTTGTACTATCATATATAGGGATAATTTAAGAATAATTGTTAGCAGTTGCAGTTGTTTATCTTGAACCACTGTTCCGTAATTCTTTCAATATTTCGATCGATTTATACGTCATTACTCTAAATTCCTTGTCAAGAACAAAAACAATAGGAGTATATATCGACACTGCCAATGCTGTGTAGCCCATTATTTTAGCCACCAAATCGAAAGTAGAGAAATGCTTAAAGTTATAGGCCCCTCCGGCTAACAATCCAAGGGACATCACAATTGAAGCTAACCCATATATTCCTATATTTTTCCAAGGACATTCGAATGTGATATTTGACTTCTGCATCATTTTCCACTTTATGAATATACCTGGAAGAGATATAATCAGAACAATTACAGCCCATGTGATTGAAATGATTATGTAAGAAGCATGGATCAAAGTTAGCCAATAGGAACTTATACTAATTGTGACAATTGAAATAAGCCCAGCGAAAAGACTTATTTCCGGTACAGTGAAGAGCCTGCTTTTCATATAGCCTCTGAAAGATGATTTTATTACATCTACTTTTTCAGCACCAGTCAGAATAGAATCGAAGAGTTGATTGATCGTTATATTAATAACTACCGGTATTGCAAGCCACAGTACAATGTATGCCTCCTTGTAACTTGTTCCCAATACAGATAATAGTGGTATGGATAAGATAAAAAGCCCAGCGGACATTGGAATACTAAATAGCATCATTAATTTTGTAACATATCTTGATTCTCCCAGTCCTGCTCCACCTATCAACTTCGGGTACAATGCAAAAGTGAAGGCCCCGGCGTGAGAGATTAAGGCGGCAATAACATACGCTGCCCTATAATTTGCTAATGCAAGGGTAGACCCAGTTATCATTGTTACTACTAGGCTGTCTATTGTCCCAATATAACCAGAGACAGTTACAAAGCAAGGAAGCCAGGCTATTTTTAACCATCGCTTAACCACTTGTTTGTCGAAGCTTCGTTTATATAGTTCCCTCGGGAGCATGATCAGAAGCACTGCGCATTGAGCGACCAATGCTCCTAAAACTGCTAATATTGCGACACTAAGAGTTATACCAACGGTATAAAAAGACATTATGGCTATTACGACTTTGATTATTTCAAATATCATAAACGCTATTCCTACAGATTGCGGCCTGGCTGCCTGAGAAAGCGTCTGCAAGGTAATGGATAGGTACGATAATGGCACCTGTGCTAATGCAATTATAAAAAAAATATACTGTTCTCCTACTTTTGGGGCCGACAAAAATGAAATAACCAAGTACAGACCTATACCACCTACAGAAAGGATTAATCCAAACAGGATGGCCGTTTTCGCATGCTTTTCCCCTCTAGCGATATCTCGTACTGCCCAATAATCAACAATCACATTAGGATAGACCGAGTACGAAATTATACTAAGGATCAATTGCCATAATCCAAAATCAGATTGGGTAAGGTGCCTCGTTACTAGCGTAATAAAAATTAACCCTGTAAAAAGACTTGAAACCCTTGATCCAAAAGATATGATACCAGAATAGCCTAATCTGATATTATTACTCATATTTTACCATTTCACTTGTTCATCCTAATTACGGTTGTATCAAGTGGAATTTTAGGAATATCAATTTAACTGCCTTTTTAATAATTTGACTATTTGCTTTATCAAATTCTTTAGGCTTTACTTCGAAGTCATATATTGCTAACTTTGCACGTATGGCATCAATTATTATATCCCTTGAATATGTAATTCAAAAAGTTGGTCCCAATCCATTTGCAATTCAAAAATATAAATTCTAGGAAAATGTCTTCAGGATAAACCTAACAAACTGGGGTGTCGCTGGAGGCGTAGTTGGAAATTAATTTTCTCATCGATGAGTAGAATTATACATTCTAAATGAGTCAAGCATTTTTTTTACTAATGGTAAGCTATCAGAAAATTTCGTCGTATCTTGTGCATATCTAATCACGTATCCTTGCCTACCATTAACGACCAAGATTTCCATTACTTTTAGATGTTCTCTTTGATCCCTATAGGTGTAAACAATTTTTTGGGCAGTGTTATTATCTGCACCAATGGTAGTTTCGCCGGATTCACCCTTCACATAAACGAATTCCGGCAATTTCTTGGTTAACAAAGATGTAAAATGGGTTATAGTAAAACCCTTGAGTAAAGCTCTTTGAGAAATAATGCCATCAAGAATTTGAAATTGATTCAGGAAATTTTTCGGAGTATCTAGTCTGTGAGATAATATTGATACTCCGATTTCATCGTTTCCCGCTACTTTCAAGGGTTTTATTTGAAATAAGATAATGAAACCGTTATCATCATTATCAGAATAGTAATTTTCCTTGACAATTTTATACCACAATAATGGATACTGTATTGTTATTCCAAATTCAGGATTATCATAAGTTGCAAAATTCATCTGTTCGGGCATTAAAGTTTGAGCTGCCACAAGTTGAGGGAACACAGTGATTGTCAATAGTGTTATCATCAAGCATGAAAACATGCTAAAATCTAGAGATCCGCACAATAAACTACTTTTCTGCGACGGCATAATTTTAGGTGCTTTCTTTTGACCAAATTATATATAATAGGTTACTTAACATAGTTAACCAATTATTATAATATAATAAATAATTATGATTATAATAGATCGATGTCTGGTTCTCAAGCATCTTATCGAGACAGGATCTATATTGTTAAAGACATCATTATGAAGCTCGTAGAATACGGCGAGCTTAACCAGACTTCTATGGTAAGTTTTTGTGGGCTTAACTTAAAAAAACATAAGCCAATGATTGATGATATAGAAAAAAATAATCTTATCACTAAGAGTGAAACAATAATCGGAAAAAGAATCATTACGATATATCGGCCGACTCAAGCAGGTATAGAATTCTGTAGGAGCATTTTGGAACCTTATGAGAAAATGTTCCCCCGAAAGAAAAATTAATCCCAACAAGGAAAAATAATTATTCGATATTTCGAAGGAGGTAGTTATAATGGAGGTTTGAAATCGCCTTTCCATGACCACTTACTCCAAATTAAAGATACTGTGGTAAACCTTTCACGCATAATTGAGTCAAAGTAAAATTAATTCGTTTTGAACCTGTGGTTCATGAACGATGGAACTCGGCTATGATAAACTTAGTAATGTAGCTGAAATTGCTGTATTGCCATTTGATTTTAGGAGGCGGATTCCCTTCCCATCGCTGTTGCTATCTTCATGAAGGATATCATACGAAAAGGTTATTCTATGATTAAGGTAAATTTTTGCTAGATTGCTAGAGATCGACGAAAATATGGAGAATCTAAAATAATATTAACATACCATAGAAAAAAGAGTGAATTATAAATTATAAGTATCAAATAACAAAACGTTCTATATGTCTGCTTTCAATTATTTTGGATATTCTTTCTTTGATTTTATCTATATTAATACTCAAATATATTCCATGAGCATGATTTAGTTTCTGAAGAGCCCTACTTAGTATCGATATGCATATTTCGGATTCATCTTTTTCATCGTGAACGAAAGCTGCAGCTATCAAGATAATACCATTCAATAAATTCTTCTCCTCTCCCTGAGAATTTTTCCATATTAATTCAAGATGTTCGTGAGCACTCCAATATTTTTCATCGTTAAATAGTTTTATTGATTGTATTATTGCATCTGCTTTTGGTAAAATCCTTTCTGTTATAAGATCGTATTCTGTTACAGGTGCAATTGCCTGATATCCTAAGACTATATCTGTAATACTTGCATCGTCCGGGATACTCGTATCAAACTCTATATACTTTTTCAAGACCCGAGTGTCTCTGATAATGACTCCGGAGTTTACCCTTAATAGTTCTCTTGCTCTCTTTAAAAGAGTTGGTGCATCCTTAGGTAAATAGGAGTTATTATCCAAATATATCATATATCTCTTCACGGTGGTTATTAAATGACAAGATGGGGAAATAAACTTCTCTTTTGTTTTTGTTACAGTAAAATTTGAAATCAATTAAGTAGAGAAGAACAATACTGCTATGACTTTTGCATTGTTATAATAAACAAGATCTCCGCTGAACCATGAATTTAGATATCCCTGAATATAGTTTAACTTAAGGACTCACAAATACCAAACACTGCCACTCTTTAATTCTTCTACAATATGATGTTACGCGGTTATACCAATTATATCGGTGGATGAGTCGACTATTACAAGCCTATTCTGCCTTCAGCCCGAACCTGAATCTTCTCATTCTAGATTAACCTCTACAGCTAGATAATAAGAGGACCAACAAGGATTAACTTCATGTTCTCGGTGTTAAGTTCATTAGAGTTACATCAGAAAGATTTTAAACAGCAATTTATGCATTTGACCTATGCGTATAACGGTATCAGCAATAAAAGCAGACATAGGTGGAATCGGCGGTCATACACGTCCAAGCGATGAACTGGTGGAAAGAGTAAATTCAGTTATAACTGAAAAAGCAAGGGATTTGCTACTAGATTATTACATCGGTTATACGGGAGACGATGTCCATATAATCATGAGCCACTCCTATGGTGCGGATAACGAAACTATTCACAAATTAGCCTGGGACGCCTTTACCGAGGGGACAAAAATTGCAAAAGAACAGGGTTTATATGGTGCAGGACAAGATCTCCTAAAAGACGCTTTCTCTGGAAATGTAAGGGGTCTGGGACCAGGCGTAGCAGAAATTGAAATGGAAGAACGCCCAAGCGAGGTCTTCTGCATATTCGCAGCAGATAAGACAGAGCCTGGTGCTTTCAACTTCCCTCTGTGGAAAATATTTGTTGATGCTCGCAGTAATACTGGACTTCTCATTAATGAAAAACTTGCAGAAGGCGTAACAATGAGAATTTTAGATGTAATGAATGGCAAAATCGCAGATCTTAAAATGTGGGAAAGTAAGCCGGAGCTCGAAGCCGCATTAATGTATCCTGGTAGATATGTAGTACATTCTGTTCTGTCTTCTGATGGGGAACAAATCGTCTCTGCTTCTACCGATAGGCTACACAATATCGCTGGCACCTATGTAGGGAAAGATGATCCTATAGCAATTGTTAGAACTCAAAAAAATTTTCCTGCCACAGAAGAAGCCGGCAGCGCATTCAACGATCCTCATTTTGTTGCGGGCAATACTAGAGGCAGTCATCATATGCCTCTAATGCCAGTTAGATTAAATTCAGCAGCGAGTCTGAATTATTCTATCCCTATAGTGTCTTGTT
>JAICSL010000130.1 GCA_025936955.1 Nitrososphaeraceae archaeon | reverse complement strand
TCCAATTAAGCTTTGCAATAGCAGTTTTAGCATTTGTTGCTGCTACCGCGGTTGTCGGTGTTGGAGCCGTTAAGCTTGTGAAGAAAAGTAGTAAACGGTATATAGTCGCTGGAAAAAGTTTGCCATTGTTCTTCATAGGTACTATGCTAGTATCTGAATCTGTTGATGGGAATGCATCATTAGGGAATGTTTCTTTAACATTCGGAGGTGGATTTTGGGCTGGTGCATCGATTCCTCTCGGCCTAGCTATATGTCTTGTATTAACAGGGGTATTTTTTGGCAGAATATTTAATAGAATGAATATGATCACATTGGCTGATTTTTACTTTAGAAGGTATGGAAATGTTACTGAGATGATGTCTGGAATCATAATGTCTATAAGCTTTATTGTTCTCGTAGCAGGGAACCTTGGAGCAAGCGGGTATATTCTCTCTGTTGTATTGGGGATACCCTTGGTTTATGCTATGTTAATTTCTACTGCAGTGGTATTATTATACACGTATTTTGGAGGACTGTTCTCCTGTGCATACACTGATATATTTCACATCTATTTAGCTTTATTGGGGTTCTGGTTAGGCTTTATTTATTTTATCAGTCCATGGTCACCTATTCCTGGAGGTCTGGAAGCAATTATATCGAATGTTCCAGGTAACTTCATGGATATGTCTGGTTTATTTGATCTTAAAAATGGAGCCCTCATTAATTGGGCCACCATCTTATCATTAGGTTTAGGTGATATTGTTGCCTTGGATTTTATGGAAAGGGTATTTGCAGCCGATGGTGGACGTACAGCTGAAAAGAGTTGTTATATGGGAGCTGGCTTGACTTTGATAATATTAATCCCAACTACTATGATTGGGATAATTGGTCATACGATAGAGCCCAATATTGGTGATGCATTTACACTCTTTCCTGTGATGGCAATAAAACATATGCCTTGGATCATCGGTGTTTTGATGCTTGTGAGCACGGTAAGTTGTGGTATGTCAACTGCAAATGGAGGAACTTTGGCTATTGCGAGTGTTTTGTCCCGAAACATATTACAACGTAACATCCTAAGGAAGATCAGAGGTGGACATGGTCTTAGTGACAGACAGCTATTAATTGCTACAAGGATTCTAGTTATACCCATGTTTTTCGCAGCCTTCGGATTGGGGGCACTTATTCCTAGACCCGGCATTTATTTGACACTTGCTTTTGACATTGTACTTGCAGGCTGTTTTGTCCCGCTAGTCTTAGGTACATTCTGGAAAAAATCCACTGCGGCAGGAGCAGTAGCCTCAATTACAGTAGGTTCTATATTGAGATTAATACTGTATTTCACAATAAGTATAGCGCCTTCCAGTAGTCCATATTTTGCGTATGTAGGATTGGACACCATGATCCCACCTATAGTATCACTTGTTGTATTTGTGGCCGTTAGTCTATTAACACAAAAGAGAAATCCCCCAAGACATGATGTGGTCTATCTGATTCCAAATGACGAGGATGTGGTAAGTGGAGCTGACGTAAATGAGTGGGTTCGACCCATTGATGTTAGGCAGCAGGTTAATAAACGGTGAGAGAATAATATGACATCCAATGATAATTTGATGCTAATGAAGAACGAAAGTAGTGATAAAACGTCTACTGATAACAAGCAAGTGCATGAAAATCAACAGCCTATAACTATAAAAAAAATACTTGTTGCTATCGATAAGTCAGAATTCAAATTAAAAATCATGATGTACGCGATAACAGTAGCAAAATCATTAGGATCTGAATTAACTGCCATACATGTTATCGACAAATCTTCTCTCAAAGCAGCCATCGATGTTTTGGGATTTTACAGAGGAGGTAAAAAAGAAGCATATGAAGAAGCATATGAAGATGTTTTAAGAAAACAGGCCGAACAATTACTAGATGAAATAAAGATACTAGGAACTAAAGAAGGGGTAAAGGTAGCCACTGAAGTTTTGATGCACTCGGATTCAATTCCAAAAGAAATAATCGAATACTCCAGAAAAAATAGCGTGGACCTTATTGTGATTGGCACTAAGGGACTGACAGGTATTGAGAAATTTCTTCTAGGAAGCGTCGCTAATAATGTTATTGCCCATGCCAAATGTCCGGTTCTGGCGGTTAGATAATACAGTGGTCGTTACTGTTTATTTATTTTGATAATCCTATATCAGCTAGTCATCATGCGTGATACGCCAATGTTTGTTGTATATGACGAAGATACAAATCTGCTGATAAAGGTTATTTAGATAAATCCTATTCTTTCCTTAACAGTAGACAAACGCATACTGGACTATGCAATCCCGGTGGAATTTCGTCCATATTTAGTAGTTTATCTGATTCTAGTTGATCTTTACATTTTATCCATTTGCCCAAATCATAAAAGTAAAATTCCTTTTTGATTATAGAAAAGGCTCTGACCAATTTTGACAGTGTTGGCTTATGGTAGACCCTGTTTTCCCGTCCCCTCATAATTCCAAATGAATATGGCAATGTTAAGATAACAGTACCACCGAACTTTAATACACGACTAATCTCCAGAATTGTTCGCATATCTCCTAGTTCATCATTTTTATTAATGTTGTAAATGTGTAGAGGGATACCTATATGCTCAAGTGTACTTATACAAATAATCTGATCGAATACTTCATCACGAAAGCCCATAATTCTAGCATCCATTCTTGCTAACGAGGTAAAAATAACCGAGTTTTGTTCTTGACTCAATACAATGTCAATCCCACAGATTTGCCATGCATACTTTTTTCCAAATTCGCTAATTGTATTTGTTAAGCTATAATCTCCACAACCAATATCCAATATCTTGGCATGCTTTCTTCTTGTAGACATCAAATTCCTTGAGACAAAAGCATATTCTACTAATCGTTCAGAAGTAACACCGGCAAGCAGACTATGAACATCTAGTATATCTTTTTTGGTGTTTTTTATATGCGTAGAATATACTGGTAATGATAGACCGGTACGATAATTTTTGCGATATTTTACAACGTGAATTATACTTCTTCCCTGCAGTTCGGCAATAGTCTTTGTTATTTCTGACAGTTTTACATTCCCTAACTGCCGATATAATGAGAATTGATCGCAAGGAGTTTTCTCTAAAATAGAGACCACTTTATCTTCTAGGTTCAAAGAGAAATAAAATACAATATAGAATATATTTTTCAACATTTACCTTCTTTTTATTACTATTGACAGGCAAGTTTTTAGGTACATTAAATATCAATATCAATAAACAACTCATACCTTTACTCTAGTTTTTTAATTTATGTTTCTAGCAGGCAACATTTATGCAACTATGTCGGTTTTTAAGGATAGATATTAACTAATTTTTATTAAGTTCAGTATTAATCTCCTATTGTTCTTCTGATAATTTCTCAATAGGTTCTCCAGTTGGTAACGGCGCATTTCTGTCTACTTTATACTTCATCAATTGTGGAAGATCCATATTCAGTATTACGTTCCTTCCTACTTCCTTTATTAGTGATTTGGGAACGTCAAATCTATAATTGTAATCACCAAATATCACTATCATATCATTTGTTTCCTTCATAATATGCCCCAGATGATCCTCATTAAGTACCCTTACACCTTTGTTAAATAATGATTTTGGATATTTTCTCTCATAACTAGCTAAATCTATATTTTCTCCTTGTGTCCATTCCTGTGTAGGAGAACTTGTAGGCAATGGATCTTCACGTCTCACCTTATACTTCTTTGCAATCTCATAAAGATTTAGTCCAACTAAAACGTTTCTTCCTGTAGTTTGAATTTCAGATTTAGGTATATCATATCTATCATTTCCCTCACCAAATACAATGATTTTGTCTTCAGTCTCTCTTATCACGTGTCCTATATACGGAGAATCTAATGCCATTACTCCTCTATTGAAATATTTTCCTGATGTCATAATAATAAATCTTCTATATATTTACCTCTTCACTATAGAAATACTTTTGCTTGCTTGAAATTCATGCGATTGTGAGTCTGTGTTTACGCCTATATTTGAAAAATGATTAAGAAAGAAAGCAATACGAAGAGATCATTAAAGTCCTTTCCTTTGAAAAAAGCAAGTAATTCATTAAATTACCTCCGGAATGATGTACTATATGATATTGTACGTAGCTAATTTCATAGAATGATTAAATTGAGTATCACATATAGCAAGAACATGATTATAGACACGCATGTTCACCTTAATAGTTATGAAAACATTTTAAAGATGTCTCTTAAGGAAAGACTTAAGGCTCTGTTCGATACAATGACCAAAAATAGTATCGATCATTCATTTATTCTTTCATCTTATAAAGTTAATCATGACAGACCATCCACTGCCCAGATTTTAGAGATCACAAAAAAGTGTGATAATATTGGAGTTATAGCTGGTCTTTCAATAGATAATCATACTGACAATGATTATCAAAATTGTCGAAAATGGTTGAAAGATAGTATGATTAAAGGCATCAAGATTTATTGTGGTTATGAACATTACTATCCATTTGATAAAAAGTATCAAAGAGTATATGACTTGTGCGTCGAGTTTGGGATTCCAGTCTTGATTCATACTGGAGATACATTTTCTAAAAAAGGAAAAGTGAGATATTCACATCCGATAAATATAGACGAGATTGCTGTTGATAATCCTGATCTGAAGATCGTTATGTGCCATTTAGGAAATCCATGGATAATTGATTGTCAAGAAATATTATATAAAAACAGGAACGTCTATGCAGATATTTCTGGACTACTAGTAGGTGATGTTAATTTCAGGTCAGAGAAATGCCTAATTGATAAAATAATGGAGCTCATAAGGTATGCTGGCGAACCTGATTATCTCTTATATGGATCTGATTGGCCTATTTGTAATATGGAATCTTATATTTCCTTTGTTCAAAAACTGAAAGTTAGTCAGTCTCAAATGGATCTTATAATGTATAAAAATGCAAAAAAATTGTTCAGTGTATAGATACCATAAATCAAGAAGATGCAGACTACAATATATTACTAATAAGAACAATAACACAGAGAGGAAAACCAAAGACACTAATTAAAAGATATTTACATAGTTTTGTACCCGAAACACCAGCTGTTACTGACTATCAAAATAATATTGAAAAACAATACTCAATATGTCAGTAATTCATGGAATTAGTCATATATAGGAACTGGTTTAGTCAAATCTTCAAATTTATCAAATAGTGCGTATGCATATCTCTGATTGATAAATAAAACATACAACCCATCTTTCATCATATTCTCAATTATAACACTTATTTCGTCAGTTTTTATTATTGGCATATAAGATAAAGAATCTGTTACAAGCATTAGATTAGTATGTTCATAACTATCAAGTATGTCGAATAAAATAGCTTCGAGGGAGCCAAAAAAACTAAGTTCATAGTGCTTTATTTGGGATTTGAAAATAGATATTATTGTTTCATTTTTTTCTTCCGTCTCCTCATTCATTCGATATGCAACAATGGGGGATGAAAAGGTCTTTGCACCCTGATCGAAGAATTTATTATATTCTATATGAGAATAGTAATTTGATTCAAAGAATTCTTTGGTTCCT
>JAICSL010000017.1 GCA_025936955.1 Nitrososphaeraceae archaeon | reverse complement strand
TTCTTCTTAGCCCTTAGCAAAAGTTTGTGACCGTAACCATACGATCCTAATAAAGTAAGTAATTCCCTGGTAGAATATTCCTCGTTTCCAATTGTCTTTAAAAGTCGCACTACTGCCTTTTCTCGTATTAGTAGCTTCAGTATATCCTTCTCAGATTTATTCACATCTATCTATTCTTTTACTTATTATATGAACGTTACCAGGATATAGTAATATTAAGAGAATTTATATTTTTATATTTTTAACAATTTATTGCATGATTTTATATTATTTTTATAGTGATAGAATAGAAAGATCATATATTTTAGATATATAAAAGTATATTCAACATCTGATCTCATTTAATCTAGTGCTCGATTGTCATTTATTGGGCTATGTTGTATGATAGCCACGTACTGAACTCATGTGACGTCACTCACGAAACCAACATTGTTATCAATAGTGATTCCTACTATAGGATTTAAATATTATTCCTCCTGTTATAATCTTTATCAATAACGCAATAGGCGTAATATCGTTAAGGGTTCATTGTGGCTAGGCAAACTTTTGGTATCGAACCTATATTTTCTCTCAACCTTTAAGATATGTTATCTCTGCTCGCTAGTTACATAGTGCTAGGGATCTGTAAATCAGAGAACAAATATTATGGATTTTTAATTAGAAATTGTTCAACATTCAATCTATTAGTTGTGAGGCCAATATGTAAAAAACTCATACAATTAATTATGGAGTCACAGATCAATAGGATCGTTCCTCACAATAACCCTGGCTTAAAGGGATTGAATTAGTTCAACTAGGGATATGTTTGCTGCACTGGAATGAATTGAATGTCTTATAAGGTCGATCCATCAAATATAGCTTGAAAGAATATATGGGCCTTCGGAGGGATTTGAACCCTCCTCAAGCGGTCTCCGTCATAAGTAACATAAAGAATCGCCCACAGCCGCCTATACTAACCAGGCTATACTACGAAGGCCAGTATGTAATACTACAATAATATCTGTATATAATTGTTAAATGTGATATAAAGTGAAATTTTGATCTTACAACGGAATCAGATCCATTAAAAACTTTTAGTTGGTTAAAATGTTGACCTAACAGTTGTTTCATTTACATACCACAAAAACAACATTATGCATGATTTTTAACTCAGCTAGGTCTGCTCGTTTCTTTAACTCTATTTGTTATGTAAATGATCTCTTTTCTAGTTACTTAAGAAAAGATGCTCTAAATTAGGTATTTTTATTAACAAGTCAGGAAGAATTAATACTGCCCACTGATTTGAGCTTCTAACGTAAACTATCTTTACGCTTTTAATGATAATCTACTTTGTCAACATAGAATGCATTTATGTTCAGATGTTACCATAAATTATTCAAAAGAATATTGTTAATAGAATTTGTAAATTAAGTAAATGAATGAATGTAATGTTTAAATTCTCTCCTTATCCTAATTGAATTGCTAATGAGCTGTTCAGATGAGTACGTTTCCCATGTAATGGAAGATAATCTGATTAACATAACCCCAACAACTAAGGCAAAATTACAGAGAGCTAAATATGGAGTCTATAATCATTCTGCAGTAGAACTTTGTCATTGGACGAAGAAATCTTTTGCAAATGAGGGCAATTGCTATAAGCACAAATTCTATGGAATTTCAACCCATAGATGTATGGAAATGACTCCAACAGCCATGAATTGCGAAAATAGATGCATATACTGTTGGCGCCCTACTGAATTCTATGATACCTTAAATATGCCTGCTGAATTAGTAGATGAACCGGATGCTATAATTCACAATCTGCTAGTAGAGAGGAAGAAGTTAATCAATGGTTTTTACGGAAATGAAAAAAATGACAAAGAAAAGCTCAATGAGGCTTTGCGACCTGCACATTATGCAATTTCACTATCTGGAGAACCGACGATGTATCCGAAATTACCAAAACTAATAAAGTATCTTAAGAGCCTGAGAGAGACTAAATCCATCTTTCTTGTAACTAATGGACAAGAACCTGATATGCTTCAGAGACTCGCAGAAGAAAATGCATTGCCTACCCAGTTATACTTATCTGCTAATGCATCCAACAAAGACATGTTTTATCGAATTAATCGACCTCGCCACAAGGATGCTTGGCAAAGATGGCTCAAGAGCTTGTCATTTCTTGCTTCGGCAGACACAAGGACGGTTCTTAGAATGACAATGATTGGAGGATACAATCTGGGTACGCAATTTATAGATGAGTTTTCGAAGATCATGCTTGCTGGTAATCCTCATTTTATAGAATTGAAATCTTATATGCATATTGGAATGTCCACTCAGAGGCTCAAAAAAAGCAACATGGTTGATATGGATGAGATTCGGAATTTTGGTAGAGAATTATGTCGTAAACTACCACAATTCTCTACAATGGATGAAAGCGAAATCTCGAGAATAATAGTTTTACAAAACCAGAAGCGGTATGTTGATAGATGGATCAACTAACACATACCTCAGTAGTTTAATGGAAAAGGATCTATCCATTAACGTCATTTTTGATGAATCCTATTTTAAAGTGTAATGGTTAAGGAATTACCAAATATTCTTTGTGAAACTTTGAAATACTATCAAAATTGAGATATATTTAGAATTATCTTAACGAACATTTATAAATAACTTTAAATCGTTTATTAATCCTTCACAAAACATACAGATTATCGTTATTTTATATGAAACTTCATTATTATTCGCATAAATCAATTTTTTTTTAGAAAATGAAGAGGAGAATGCATTATAAGTCGACAGATAATTAAGGCATCTATGGTTTCAAAAACAAAATTATTGGCAACTTTTGTCCCAGTAGCTGCAGCATATCTCTTCGCAGCTTTAATGACCAATAACGTAGTGTATGCAGCAGGATCACAACATCTTGATGTAAAAATCACATCCATTCATAATGGCGAGAAGGTTCCTGTCGGCAAGCTCACTATATCTGGAACATCTAGTGCTACACCGGGAACAAAATGTGAGGTCTATGCAGATTGGAGTGATAAAGCTCCTTATCAACTAGTGAAAGCAACAGGACCGGGCGGTGCAGATGATTACTCAAAATGGAAATTCACATATACAAGTAAATACCATTTGATTACTGAAGGGGATACGAACAATTTGACCGGCAAAATAGAATGCAGCGGCGGTCAAAAGGCTTTTAATTCGGTGGACGTAATTGGAGTAACGCGTAGTCAAAGTTAGATGAGCTAAAGCATTAAATCAAAATTTACTAACATACTATCATTAAATTGATTGATATGTAGTACACAGAATTAATGTTCCAATCCCTACTTTTTCTTTGATTGTTTTCCAACCGGGCTATGCCTTGTTGCTGAACTCTGACGTCAATTAATAAACTGCTAATCATCTGCTTATGATTTGAGCATATTATTCGATCATCTAAAATTATACTAAGGATTTTATAATTCTAGGAATGTCTTAGTTCACGAGGTTCTCGTTATATTAAAAAATCCTTCAATCTAGGCTTCTGAAAGAGCTGGAAGATCCATTCTATTCTAGAGAATAGAAGAATTAGTAGAATAAGTTATTATTAGACTAGGACTGTTGAGAAATTTTTTCTGTTTTCTTTATGAAGTATACTAAATAATCCGCAGTCAATTATAAAAAATGTTAAAACTTAAAAATAGAGGTTAATATATGCAAAGGATGGCGCCATACTCAAAACATCAGTTTTTTTTAGATTACACTTTTAAAATCTCGTTAATACAATTGACCTACTTTCAGATGATTAGAATCTTCATTTTGAGTATACTAATCAAACTTAATAAACTATCTTAGAGTGAAAGCAGAATACTTGGGTCAGACACTGTTAAATCTCTCATTTTCCTTACGAGGAATCAAGCAGCCACCACATCATCATCCCCTAGCTTACTCGAATTCTACTCTGCTCATTAAATCTTTAGCTTTTTCTCGCACTTTATTATCAATTTTGACTATAACCATTCCTTCTAAAGGTTGGCCGTATAACACTAACGAATCGTCAGGAACGATTGCGAAAATTGCTAATGCTAACATGTCCTCTTCTCCCTCCACAATAATTCTAACTGGTTCTGAAATTCTTAATGCATCGTGTAGAACGGACAAGGCATCTCTTGAAATGGTACCGGCACGATTACGACACCGGAACTTTATGACTCTGCATTGATTATAATTATCATCGATGATGCATCTCTTGATATTGTTTTTAGATCGCCTTTCTTTACCATCTATTATAGATAAATCGGGAGTTATGTCAAAGGAAATTAGTGTATAAGTAGTAGCATCCCCGATAGAGACTACTTTCTTGGCATCTTTTAAAAAACTGGTTATCCTTTCTTTGGTTATCTCCCTATCCAAAATAAGGGTGCCAAATGGTTGTTTTAATATGAGAATATCATCCTGGGTGAGAGGCACTTTGGGTTTGTTTCTGATCTAGTTTAATATCAGGGTCAGAGCCTTTGGTTTCAGAGCCTTCCTGAGATCTAATTTCAGCAGCAATAATGCTTACTTTTCCTGCTATAACCTTTGCAACCTTACTAAATGTATGTGCCTGCATAGATTCTGGATCAGATATGACTACTGGCTTACCAAAGTCACTTCCTTCCATTATATGTGCATGTAGTGGAATCTCTCCTAGAAATGGAATATTGAACTGTTCACTCACTTTTTGACCGCCTCCTTTGCCAAATACATGCATTTGTTCGTGGCAGTGAGGGCATTGCATGTAACTCATGTTTTCAATAACTCCTACTATAGGTACATTCAATTTATTGAACATTCCTATCGCCTTTACTGCTACATTCATTGCAACATCTTGTGGTGTTGTAACTATGATTATGCCTGTAACTGGGATCGTTTGTGCAAGTGTCAAGGGTGCATCTCCCGTACCTGGAGGCAAATCGATAATCAAATAATCAAGCTGGCCCCAATTAACGTCGGTTAGGAATTGCTTAACAATACCTGATACGATCGGACCTCTATATATGCCTGCTTGTTGGGATTGCTCATAAAAGAAACCCATAGATATGCATTTGACTCCTTCTGAAAATGCTGGTTCGATCTTGTTATTAATTACCTCTGGTGCTTTCTTTAAACCTAACATCAAAGGTACACTTGGTCCATAAATATCTGCATCAAGTAATCCAACTTTCGCACCCGTCCGAGCTAATGCAAGCGATAGATTCACAGAAACAGTAGTTTTTCCAACCCCTCCTTTACCACTTGCGACGGCCAAAATATTTTTAACTCCGGGCAATAGCTCATCCATGGAAACCGCACGTCCTTCCATTACTCTAGCTGTAATCTTCAGGTCAAGATCTTTGACACCTATATTAGCAATTGCATTGCGGACATCCTGTTCTATGTCGCTATTAAAAGGGCACGCCGGTGTAGTAAGTTCAAGTGTAAACGCAACCCTGCCATCGTGAATAGCAATATCTTTTATCATACCCATAGAGACTATGTCTTTATGTAACTCAGGATCAACAACCGTTTTCAATATAGTTAGAATTTGATCAACAGTAACCATTATTATAAAAATTTGTAGTTCAGGTTATTTAAATGATTCATTGTACAAAATAATAAAAGTTAAAACAGAATTGTATTTAGTATCATTTACTATAAGTTAACCAATTGTTTTTTTTACATCTTGGAATCTTTTTCTCAACGTTACTATGCTCGTATCACCAGCAACGGCGATCTGTGCTTGACTGACTTTTTCTCCTTCTTTAAGACAGGCAGCGTATAATACTGCAACTGCCAGAGCATTCGGGTCCTTTCCATGAGAAATAGGGTTATCCTTCATGATATTAAGCATATCCAGTGCTCGTCTGTAGGTTTTTTCACCTACTTTTGCTCTACTTGCTATTTTTGCCAAGTACACATTAGAATCTATCACTGGTAAATGGAGCTTTAAATGCCTCACAAGCAATCGATAACATTTACCAGCAAAAATAGAGTCAGTATTTGTTATTTCGGAAATTTCGTCCAAAGTCCTAGGAGCATTTAATTCTCTACATGCGGCATAAATGGATGCCACAACTAATGCTCTGATGGATCGGCCCTTAATGATTCTTTTGTCGAGTGCCTTTCTATAATTATAGGCAGATTTTTCAATCAAAGCATCATTTAATGACAGTTTATCTTTTACAGCGCTTAATATGGCAAAGGCATTCTTAAGGTTTCGATGGTAACTTCTGTTATTACTGGATATCTTATTCCATCGTCTCATTCTTTGTACTTTGCTCAACTGTTCTGGGCTAATCACAGCGCCGTTTGCATCCGTGTTAGAATATGATATGAAGGTTGACAGACCCATATCATGAAACGCTAACGAGGTAGGCATTCCAGTTCTACTCTTGCTTTCTACATCATCACTAGAATAGATTTTCCATTCTGGTCCTAAAGTCTCGATATTATCATGTAAAACCATACCGCACGAACTGCAGACCGATTCGCTTGTTTCTATGTCAAACACTATGGCATCACTTTTACAAAGCTTACACGTTTCATCAGAATCAGGTATGCTTGAAGTTTGTTCCCTTAATTCGTTTCTTTGCTCGTTAGCAGAATATCTACTCTCGTCCAATGCGACCTTGGTTATATTATTCATGTTTGTAATAGTTTTTTTCGTATATCTTATAAAGAGCATGTACACAAAGGTGTAATCAGTAGCCAATTATAACACATTTAGCTGCACCAGTAACCATCAAACGTTCAATTTATAACTTATGTGTTTGTATAAAACAGTAAGTGGTACAAGATACAGATGCAAAGTCACGCCTGACTACTTTAACGCGATCCTTTAGATTTGATATACAATTATCGAATGTTTTGGATGAAGAAGCAGAAAGAATGGGAATATCCGTTAATGCTTTAGTAGGGATTATATTAAAGAGATATGCGGACTTTACCAGGTATTTATCAAAAATAGATATGGTGGTCATTAACCTAGAATTCTTGACCTCGCTATTGGAATCAATAGATGAAGAGAATCTATTTAGAACTGGTATGAAACTTGGTGAAACGGTACCGAAAGATACAATACTATTTTGGAAAAAGCAGATAACAGAACAACAGGTATTAGAGTACATCGAAAAAATCATATGTAGATATGGACATCTGGGTACTTTTGATGAAATAATACAATCCGGTAGTAGAACAGTTGTCATAAGACATAGGTTGGGCAGAAAGGGTTCAAAGTTCTTTGAGGGCTATTTGCGGTCTACTCTAAAAAATACAATTGAAAAGGAGACAATATTTGAAATAACGGATTCCTCAATAAAATTTGAAATTCCTCTTTAAAAGTCTCTCTTTCGTACATTTAATCAAAAGGTTCATAAATTGATTTTCCTATCAAAAATGCGTGCATAGGAATGTTTTCTATAGTCAGCATGAGTGATGTTGTTCGAATTCCTCCTAACAAATTGACAAGTTCCTTAAAGGATGCAGCAGTCGGGATTTTGAAAGAGAAATATGAAAGCATGATTAGCCCAGATCTGGGCTATGTGATTATGATCATTGATGCTGCTGCAAATTCAGTCGGTAAGCTGGTAGCCGGAGATGGCGCCACTTATCATAAGGTTACTTTTAAGGCCCTAACATTTTATCCAAAATTGCAAGAGGTAGTCGAGGGAGAAGTAGTTGAAATTACAGACTTCGGAGCTTTTGTGCGAATAGGACCCACTGACGCTCTTTTACATTTATCTCAAATCACAGACGATTACCTGAGAAGTGATGTCAAACAAGGCATGATCATAGCTAATCAGAGTGCGAAATCGCTAAAGATAGGCTCAAGGATACGTGGACGAGTTACCGCGGTAAGCCTTGGCAAGGGAGCAGGAATGGGAAAGATTGGCGTGACGTGTCGCCAACCTTTTCTTGGAACTGAAGAATGGATAGCACAAGAAATAAAAAAGGCTAAACAACCTCCGTCCACTCAAACAAAAGAAAAAAAAGGGGGAGCCTATAAATAATGAGAGAAGTAGCGTGCAGAAAATGCAAGGCTGTAACTGTGGGAAAAGTATGTCCGCTATGTAAATCTACAGACTTGACCCCTGATTGGTCGGGGATAATCATAATATTTGACTCAGAGAAATCCAAAATTGCCTCTACTTTAGCATTAAATGCACCGCATAAGTATGCGCTGAAAGTTTCATAAGAAGATGAATTGAAGGATTTACGTACTTATCTTGTATTACGCAAGTTGCTGAAAGATTTTTTGCTTGAAGACATTGGAACAGGTGATATTACAACTAATAGCATTATTTCACCGAATATTCGTGCTGTCGCAAGAATTATCTGTAAAGCTGATGAAAAATCCGTAGTTTGTGGACTTGAAGAAGCAAATACTATTTTTGATATTTGCAAATGTGAAAGTGAGCCATTAGTTAAAGATGGAGAATCGATATCTGCCGGAATAACTGTAATGGTGATTTATGGAAAAGCTCACTGTATTCTCATGGCAGAACGAACTGCTCTTAATTTGTTGATGAGGATGAGCGGGATAGCGACCGCAACGAGATATTTCCTTGATATACTACATAAACATGAATATTCTATTAGAATTGCCTGTACTCGTAAAACTGCTCCAGGATTACGATTTCTTGATAAAAGAGCAGTCATGATAGGAGGCGGTGATAGCCATAGAATGCGTCTTGATGATATGATATTGATAAAGGATAATCACCTAGCAGTTACTAAATCAATCATCCGATCTATCAAACTGGCAAAAAAGAATAAAGGACAATCTATAAGGGTAGAGTGTGAAGTCAAAAATACAAACGAAGCTATCACAGCTATAAACGCAGGAGCAGATATTATAATGTTAGATAATTTTTCGCCACAGGAAGCTAAAAAGACTATTGAGGAAATCGTGAGACTAGAACTGCGTAATAAAATCGAAATTGAGATTTCAGGGGGTATTACAATAGATAATATTCTGGAATATGCGGAAGCGAGACCAGATATAATTTCGATTGGACATCTTACTCATTCTTCAAAAGCAATCGACTTCAGTTTAGAAATAGACTCAAACTCAGAATGACTTTCATAATTCTATTCAAATTCTAGAAACAATTTATACCATAAAAATCTAGATAATTTTTGTCATGGAATAGTCTAATTCTAGTTATCGATATATTAGGATTATAGGACATATATTATGGATCATGAATATGTGAATACTTCTCTTTATGATATAGACATCATACGATCTATGGCAAGCTTTGCTTTTTGGGCAACCTTCGGTGGAACCCTAACTTCAAATACGTCGTTTACAATGGAATTATGAACCTTCTCCAAATTGATTCTTTTCATATACTTACAAACCGCATCTTCCTTAATAGGGATGAATTCCTTGTCTGGATTCTCGTTTCTCAATCTATGAAGAATACCAGTTTCAGTTGCAATGATAAATTGTTTTGACGAGGACATTCTAGCATGCTTCATCATCCCTTCAGTAGATAAAACATGGATATTTCTATTCAGACCATCTTTTGTCACATTATATAAAGTAGATGAGGTGCAACCACATTCTGGATGGACCAAGAAATCTGCTTCCTTCGTTTTTGAGAGTATATTATTAATATCTTCTGTCTTTATACCTGCGTGTACGTGACACTCTCCTGGCCAAACAAAGATATTCTTTCTCTTTGTCATCTCCGCTACATAGGACCCAAGAAACATGTCAGGGAGAAAGAGTATGTCCGTATCCTTAGAAATGTTATTTACTACTTTGACTGCATTAGATGAGGTGCAACAATAATCTGAAAGTGCTTTTACTTCTGCAGTAGTATTAACATAACTTACCACCACGGCATCGGGATGCTCACATCTCCATGTCTTTAGTTCATTTGGATTTATAGTCGAGGCTAATGAACATCCTGCTTCCAAATCAGGGATCAAAATTTTCTTATCTGGGCAAATAATGGAAGCTGTTTCTGCCATGAAATGAACACCACAGAACACTATAGTATCTGCTTCTGTTTGTTCTGCACAATGGGATAATGCAAGGGAATCTCCTACAAAATCTGCTATATCTTGAACTTCAGCTAATTGATAATTATGCGCTAGGATAATAATGTTGTTTTGTCTTTTTAAGGATAATATTCGTTCCCTATAGTCAATTTCAAGCATAGTCATTAGTATATAATATATTCATATTTTACTACAGGATTTAAAGCAGTACTATTTAGGATAGCATTGCCCCTATCTAAAGTCACGTAGGCAATACTTGCCTCTTTTCTTGGAAGATTCTGACTCCGATTACAAATAACAAAACAGCAAGGCATATATTCATACAAGACTCTTTATCTAACAGAATTATTTATGCCAACGCACGGATCGTTAACAAAAGCAGGGAAAGTAAGAGGACAGACACCAAAAATTCAGGGTAAAGAGCGATTAAGTCCAGGATCTAAAGTGAGGAATAAGAATAATTTTGTTAAACGTTTTGAGAAGAGGAGGCTACCTGGACAAAAGAAACCTGAGAGAAGGTTAAGGAGATAATTAGCAAACAATATGTCCAATGTTTCATAACTCTAGACTTTCGGTTGAGTTGATTAGGATCGAATAAACTACACTTTTGATTAAGACTTTGAAAATGACTCGAGCCGCCTCTAAATCAATTGAATAATAAATGAGAAACTAGGTCATGATCCGAAAGATAGGGATAATTGGTTGTGGTACTATCGGAAGTGAGCTTGCACTTGCTATTGATAGCGGTAAAGTTGAAAATGCCTCTCTTATAGCACTTTTCGATATTTTGAATATCAATGCAATACAATTAAAATCAAAATTACAAAATAGCAATCCATCTGTGTTTTCAGATTTCTTGGAATTTGTTTCTTCAACTTCTTTCCTTCAAGCTGATATTATTGTCGAAGCAGCATCACAAGAAGCTGTAAGAAATTTCAGTAAGAAACTACTTGACGGTGGCAAAAATCTGCTGATAATGAGCGTAGGTGCACTTTCCGATTATGAGTTTCTATCTGAATTAATAAGGAGTGCATCAAAAAACTTTGGTTACATATATCTACCCACTGGAGCTATTGCAGGGATAGATGCAATCCGTAGTGTAAAGGATGTCTTAGAGTCGGTTACACTTACTACCACAAAAACTCCTAAGGCTCTCGCCGATGCACCTTTCTTCAAAGTGAATAATATCAATCCTAATAAAATATCAAAAAAAACATTACTCTATGATGGTGATGCTGCAAATGCAGTAAACAATTTTCCTGCAAATATCAATGTTGCTGCTATACTCAGTCTAGCTGGATTAGGGATAAAAAAAACTAGTGTGAAAATTATAGCAGATCCTGAAATTGAAGTTAATCAGCATGAGATCTTAGCAAAAGGCGTCTTTGGTGAGATCATGATCAAGGTTCGTAACGTCCCAAGTACGAGGAATCCAAAGACGAGCTTTCTTGCTGTGCTTTCAGCGATAGAATGCTTGCGATCGGCTTGTAATAATCAAATGAGAATCGGAACATAAACGTAATTTCCAGACCTTTGGATAAAGACTATAAAAAATCGGCGAAATTGGATTTCGATTTTCCTTAAAAAGGCACCTTTATTATTAGAAATTTAGCATTAAGTTAAATTCGCAGTAGAATCCTGATCCAACCATTATATTCTTCCGTAATATTGCTATGTTCTCATGATTATTATTCACTATTGTTGAATTTATGTTATTCTTTGATATTAATAAGTATCGTGAAATCTGTAATGGTTAATGATTCTATTGATGATCAATCTCTATCTGTTTAAAGAAAGCGATGATCTAGAAAATTTAAAAACGATTTAGAGAGTTTATATAGGGTTTTGAGTTGAGTCCAATAAAGGATAAAGCATGAGTTACGGAGGATTTAGAAGAAACGACAACTTCGGACCCAAACCGGTCGAAACAGGTAAGGAATATGATGTGAAGATAACAGAAATTAGCAGGAAGGGTGACGGCATCGCAAGAATACAAGGATTTGTAATCTTTGTAAAGGAGGGAAAGGTAGGACAAAATGCAAAGATTCGAGTAGTCCAAGTAGGGAACAGATTTGCAACCGCTGAAATAGTCAATGGGGAATCAACAACGACCCCGGAACAGACTAATACTAGCGAAACATGATTTAACGCTGGACTAGCAGTCAAATGTAATTTATGGATTATCGTTCTTTTTCGTGATGATTCGTTTAGTTCAGACACGATATTACTGGGTTGCAGTCAAATCACATTTCTACTTCCTTTTTTTACTAATACTGATGCATCTGTAAAACAGAGGAGTACATCAAAACTTTCCTTGCCTCAGATAATATTACTATGATTTTTATATCGAAGGATGAGGGAAAATTGAATGAACACTAAATTAATTTTTATTAATAGTGACAATGACAATGATACTTGTTTAATTTTACATGCAGAGAATATAACTGGAAATCGTTATTCTCAAGCGGAATTATTAGATAATTTTACAATGTAATCCTAGTAGGAATATCCAAGGTAATTCTGATTGAGTAGTTTCAAACAAGTTCGGTGTAATTCCTGGTTCCTATTATTGAAGCTAGCAAAATCAATGATATGGAAGGATCTATGCTACTATAAATAGGCGTACTTAATGCTGTCTTAAGTGTGTCTGGGTTAGGTCTACGACATTGGCAGGAAGTAATCGAAGTATTGCGAACAATAATCCCAATCTATGATAGGGTAAACAAGACAATTTCTTTCGGTAAAGATATCCGATTTCGCCAATATGGAATCTGTGGACATGTATTTCCTGGAGAACTTATATTAGATGCTGGTTCTGGTTACGGAAATATGTCTAAGGAAGTTTTGAAGGAGTTAAAGGGAGAGGTTAGCCTAATACTTTATGATCCTATTCCAGATATGCTTAATAATGTAAAAATGTTTATACGGCCTAACTTACCCGTCTGTTTGCAGTCAGGCATTTTTGAATTTATGCCTTTTAGAGATAATACATTCGATGTAGTAATGTGTGGGTACTCGTTACGAGATGCGATAAAATTAAAGCAAGCGGTTGCCGAGATACATAGAGTTCTGAAACAAAATGGAAGGGCGATTATAGTAGATATCGGAAAACCAGATAACGCCATTATTCGACTTGGAGTTTCTTTTTACCTGAAGTATATCCTTGGGATATTTGCATTCGTAGTATCGGGAAAACCCGCGCTAAAATTTGGAACAATCTATGGTACTTATTTAAAGTGGCCAAAAAATTCAGATTTACAAAAAATACTTACTACAGAATTTTCAAAAGTTGAATTTATTAAGTATATGATGGGCAGTGCAATAATAGTAATTGGATATAAATAAAGAGAGGAGAAAGCAAATAGTTTCATAATATGAGAAAAGAGATCTATAACATTTTCTTCTATTGCAATCGAAGGATTACTATCTTCAAATGCAGTATCTTGCATTTGCCAATGGATTGGAACTAAAACAAATCAAGGTTTTGAAGACATTTATCCCAATTTATCATTCTAACTTATAAATGATTATAGGAAAATGTTATCTGCATGGCTCCAATAGGTGTAGCAGAATTCAACGCTCATAAAAACGTAATATCCATGATAGTACAATTCCTATGCAGGAACAAAGACAATGGGTTTTCTGCAAAAGAGATCGCAGATTCTTTAGGTCTGAAGGAAGAAGATGTGAATAATGCTATGATGAGACTGGGCTTGAGTGATTTCATCAAAGATGTTACTTCAGGTATGATATCGAAGAAATTAGCATTATCTAGACCGCGTACACTTGTAAAGATAGAAGACGTTACGATTAATGGAATAATATACTACCGTTGTATTGAGAAATCATAGCCACGAATTCCGATTTTATGGAAGAGCATACAATTATTTAAAATATAATTTATTATTAATTTATTTCCTAAATTGATGCACACTCGTAATATCCTGAAGATGAGTGAACATGAAATACCAAATTAATATTACAACTATGTGTCCCAGCAACGGTGTGGGAATCTACGAATTCCTAATGTTATAGAACTTGATGAGAAAGGAAGGAGTAAGCAATAGTAAAGATTTACATATAATTTTTTAATTTCTATAATAGTTAATTCAACGTGCTGGGGACCTACTAATTTTAGAGTTTAAACGATTAATATAGTACTAGATGTATATTTGGTTCTCGTAAAGGTTCTCTACTGGTGCACACACTTAAGGAAGAGTTAATTATGGTATTATTAACAGTATAGTATAGTAATGGAACATA
>JAICSL010000316.1 GCA_025936955.1 Nitrososphaeraceae archaeon | reverse complement strand
CTAATGACTCTGAAAGTCTTTTCAGATTACCGATTACAGCTTCTTTACCACCATTCCGTATAAATGCTATTGACGCGCGTACTTTTGGACCCATATCACCTTCTTCTAAGTCACTTATCTTAAGTCTACTAATCTCATTTAGTCTTATATTCGAAACAAGCTGTTGACTACTCTTACCATAATTCTCATATAGACCATCTACATCCGTTAAAAGTACCAACTTTGTCGCACCAATAAGTGTTGCCAATCTTTCGCTTGCAAGGTCTTTATCTATCACTGCATCTATGCCAATAAGAGTATCGTTCTTCTCTATCACTGGTATGCCTCCTCCACCACATGCAATGACTAGGAATCCAGCATCAACCATTGTACGGATTGCGTGTGATTCAACGATCTGGAGGGGCTTTGGAGATGCCACTACTCGCCTGTAGCCTCTTCCTGCATACTCTTTTATTGTCCAATCAGGTCTTTCACGCATTATCGACGCAACTTGCCCTTCATTGAAGAAAGGGCCAATAGGTTTAGTTGGATTTTGAAAAGCGGGATCATTCTTACCAACCTTGATTCTAGTAATTAGAGTAATAACTTCCTTTTCAACCCCCCTAGCCATCAGCATATTTTTTAAGGATTGTTGAATCATGTAGCCTATCCAACCCTGGGTTTGTGCTCCACATGCATCGATGGGAAAAGGAGGCGCATACTTCTTAGCAATCTCATTTTTCAAAAGGATATATCCTACCTGAGGTCCGTTTCCGTGAGTTACCACTACCTTGTAGTCTTGAACCAAATCCGCTATTTTCCTTGCAGCAGGTTGAAAATTTGCATCCTGTTCTTCGAAGCTTCCACTTTGTCCACTTCGCAGTAAAGCATTTCCTCCCAATGCAACAACTAAAGACTGCTGAGAGATAAGAAAGATATTTGTATGATACCTTATTTAAGCATAGTTAATATTTTTGTCAAGTTTTCATTTAATATAAAATTTTTAATTTATTATCCAGTTCATTTTTCATTTTAAATAATATTCTTGAGTAAGCAAAGTATTCATTATAAAGAACCTTCATCTCCCTTTTTACACGGAAACATGCTAAGAAGTTCTGTGTGGAATTTTCGGTCAATAATTGTATAGAGTGCAGCAGTCATGCCTATACCAATATCAGACCCTGATGTATGTCCTCTATAGCTGATTTGACACAATAATGACATGTACTTTTCTGGATCACCTGTGGATATGGAGTTTATCATTTCCTGGATCTGCTCATCTACGATACATTCTTCATAATACTCTATAAATTTAGAACTCATCCATGTGGTGTTTTTAACTATCTTTTTACGATGCAATATTATTTTAGCAGCATCTGAAAAATCTGTTAATTTGTTAAATAAGACACAGTAACCGGATATAAAGTCGTCACCAGAAGGAGTATATCCGGGTCCTATTCCACACAATTCCAGCAATGTATTTGATATTTGCTCTACGAATTTTTTGTTATCTTTAATTTGCATAGAGCGTTGTATTTGCACTAAAGTTCTGGATAATAATCCGCTAGTGGTAAAATTAGCATCTAATAAGCAGCCTCTTCTAGCTGTTTTCAGCAGTGTATCGAATATCCTATTGCTTACTTTAACAAATCTTTTCAGATATTTATAACAAGGTTTTTCAAAGTTATTATTGTAAGTTCCAGATTTCTTAAGAGCTATAAGCAGAGGCTTGCCGACTAACAATGTCTCATTATCTTGTTTTCTTAATTTTTCCCCATATGATACAAGCCCCTTAAATCCGCCGGTTATATTGTACGCAGGAAATAGATTCATGCTAATAGGTGACCGAATATTTCCTAATGTAACAACTAAAAGTTCATTGTTAATCATTTTGATATTTATGGTGGAGTCGAAAACGCTGATGACCTTGCCCATATAGCCCTTTGCAGAAGATAAATATATTTGCCGTGAACATCTGTATCCTATCCAACGGCACCCAAACATGAAATAATTTTTTTTCAGATCAAATTTAGATATCATTTCTTGTAAATGCTTTTTTTGGATTGTACCTAAAGTATTTTAGAGAGAATGTCTTCGGTTTCCTTGTCAAGTTTTGTAGAAGGCCTCCAATCAACTTGAATTGCATTTATGCTTTGATCTCTTAGTGACTGGAAGAAGATATCCAGACCAAGATTTATAACATTCAATTTCGAATTCAATAAATCATTTTTACTCAATGATGCCACCTAAATCAATGTATTTAGCATAAATCTGTTTTAAATCCATTCTGCCCTTAGAAGCTATTGTTGCAGATGCAATTGTTGCAAAAGCGTTAGTTGGCATGACAATTACGCCTGACCTTTTGAGCAACTGCATACTAGATTCATAATTCTGCGGATCTCTTTTGGTACCGCATAAATACGCTACTATGCTGAGATGCCTGCCCTGCCTCTCTGCGCTAGTTTTTGCATTTCCAATTTCCTTTATAATTGCTCCAACAGGATCTGAATTCGATCCGTATCCTAGGACAAAATCCAACATTATTACTGCCACCTCTGAATCGATAGATTCATCAAGCAATCTTAATTTTCTTATCGTTGGATCTATCATGGGAT
>JAICSL010000343.1 GCA_025936955.1 Nitrososphaeraceae archaeon | reverse complement strand
TACATTTCTTCCTGCCCCGACAATCTTAGACTTTGACAAGCCTAAAGTTAGAATCTCCAAAAACAAGTATCTTGTCATTCATTTCTCTTATAATATCTCCTATATGATCTTCATTATTTGTCTTCCTCCCTTTATTTAAAAATAGACTGATGATATTCCTTTTCGAAGATAGCAAGATCAATCCTATCAGCCCAGTCCAGCGGGGTCTTTATGACCTGCAGGGTCTGGTATTATCCTTTGGTTAATTCGAGGCATTCTTTCCGCTCTTTGGTTTCATCACGTTATTTATTTAATATTCCCTCCCTGAGCGGATGTACTGTTGCTAAAAGTGCTATAAGGAGACAGATGCTACTGTTGGTAACTCCTCTAACAAACTGTCATCGAATTTCTGGAAAAAACAGTTAGATAACCATTAGGAAAATTAATCAGAGCTACAAGTCAAGATTGATAAAAATGATTCGAAATCAAACAAGACCTTAAGACATTGTTAATCATTTTTATGTGATGGGAAGCCGAATTGTTGTGTATCTATTCAACAAGTGTTGCTGTAGCAAACCTATCTGGTACTTGTTCAACTTTAACCCTTACATTCTGTTTAACTTGTCCATTCTTAACAAATACTACAAATCCTTGTACCTTAGCTATACCATCTCCTTGTCTGCTGATTTCTGTAATATCTACTTCATATTCCTTGCCTACTTCAACTGGTTTTGGGCTAGGAGAACCTCTATTAAAACCTCTCTCACCACTTCCACCATAGCTCCTGCCTCTACCACGGCCATAACCGCTATCTCTACCGTAACTCATTTTTGGATGTGGGTGGTGCTTATCCTAATATAAATTGCCTATGTCGATAATTTATATATTTATTTGTTTTTAGATTGATTGAATGCCATATTATACATGTATAAAAGTCCAGCATTATTCAAAATACTTTATAAAAAGATAATCTTAAAGCAGATAATCCAAAATGCAAGTACATTGTAAGTCCTGTGGAAAGGAATTTAACGACTTAGTTGATGGTGTAAGGTATTCAAGCACTGTTAAGGGGGTTCTGTTATTTTGTTCAGATGACTGTTGCAAAAACTACCTTAATGCTAATAAAGCGGCAAAATAATCACAATATAGTTTTAGTTCACTATTTAATCATGGTATTCTTTCTTAGAGTTCTCGGAGTGATGACAACTTTTATGGAATTTACTGTGCTGGAAACTAGAAATACAATAGTAGAAATGGAAGAAATATGGACCAGTCATGTTTATCTTGGATTTCACTGAAGTTATTAGAGGGTTTCAACGAATTGAAAAATGATATTATGACAACTCTGCGAGTGAACTATTTGTTGGTATAAAGTTAAGGAGAGTGGTTCAATTGTTTATATTAAGCAAAGTTTCTTCGTACTTCCAAGTTTTCCATGAATGCATTCTTTACTTTGGCATTGGTCGCCCTTTTTGTTTATCTGACTATTTTATGTAAAATATGCAGTATTACTTATGGCTCCGTTTGGGTAAAAAATGCTCTTTTCTCCTGTTAGTTCCATTAAATTCAAATCAAAGAGACTCATAAAAATTCTACTAATGTTTGGGAAACGTTACATTTGCAATATTTCCTGCGGTGGAATATTCGTCGTAATAGCTACTATTAGTCGTCAATCTTTGTTTATATGCTAGAGAATTGACAGCCTTATTTTAGAATGTTAATATAGTTATAATCGCATAGTATAATTAGAGGAAAAACAAGAAATGAAAGCAACCTATCAACAACACCAAGACCAACACCAACACATAATCCCACAACTCATCGAGGAGTGCAACGATGAACATGATCTTGATAGGAGGATTGAAATGTTGTATCACATAAATTCAATGCTTGCGAAACAACATCAGCTAAAAATACCATCACTGATTACAAATGCGTATATCAATACAGCATTATACAGAATAGAAGAAACATTCTGTTTGTTGTAAGTGACAAAACATACTTGTCCATGACCATTTTCTGAATCTAATTCATCATAATGCGCTCTTTGTTTGTATATGAGTATTCTTCTCTATGGATCTTCAAATGTATTTAGAACAGAACATTGATGTTGTAAGTCTTTTCCGCATTTATTTTATTTATCTCAGGCAGCTTATTCCTGCTACTATCTTAAATGATAAAACATTAGTGTCAACCTAGTAAATGACTAACACAACAAAAATGAGCAAATCATCATTCTGTTATTTATGTGGAAAGCCAATAAAGTTTGATAATGAGTATATCAATGAGAGGACTGGTAAAAAGTTACCATTAGAT
>JAICSL010000254.1 GCA_025936955.1 Nitrososphaeraceae archaeon | reverse complement strand
CTTCCACTTTTTCTTTGCAGTAAACCAGCTTTTGTTAGAGCAGATAATCTTGAATAATATTGCTTTCTTGTAATTTTTAGTTTGGTAATAAGTATATCACTGGTACTATTTGACGAATGAGATATCGTATTGAATATAATCAGTCCTTTACTATCAGAAATTGCTTTTAGAATCTCTATTATCGTGGTCATCTTATGTCTTGCGAAACTAAAGCAGTATCGATATAAATTGCTTGAGTAACCTATATCACAGATTTGGAGGATATTGTTCCCAAAATATAGGAATATACGCTCGAATGATATAAAAAGAACAATAAATTATTCATTAATACTGAGAATAATATAGCAGGTTAACCTGTATTCATTGATTCTACATCTAGCTGAACACTAATCATCATTTGAGTAGTCTGTTATTCATCACTTTATTTTTTTTAATTCCAATATATGATGGACTTAATCCAGAGATGGCGCTCAATACTCAATAAAATTAACATGATTTCAAGGCTCACCAGAACAAAATAAATAGAGCAAAATCACCTGTAGAGATATTATTGGTCTTACAAGTATTTTCAATTTATTATTTGCATGGTAACAATGAAGACTTACGACACAAACTTGCCATATATTATTTTTCAGCTTGTATGGCAGCCATGTGCTACTATAATGCCCTCATTATGAACAATCCTGAGCTAGTATTTCCTCATTAACATTTGTGATAATAGCAAATGGCAAATGGTATTGTGTGATGATCTATTCCTTGTCTGTGTCTTTTTATACTGACAAGATTCGCTGATTTATGTTTTTTCTCCTCCTCCTCCTCATCCTTCTCCTTATCTCTAGAATTCTCCTATCAGAGTAGTAATAGGCCTTTCGTCTTAATTTCAAGTGTGGAATTCGTATAATTATTTTTTAACATCTACATGATTATAAAGCACAAGTTGTTAAATAGTGGTGAACTAGTCTAAACAATGTTGCAAATCCAATACTATCACCTCATTGATGCTATTGTTTATCTTGTTGCCTCTATAATTCCAGCATACTTTATTTTAAAATCAAGAAACAGTCGAAATAATAATAATCAATATCTTTGGAAATTGACAATAGTTCTTATCAGCTTTATTTTAATACAGGTTTTATACCACATAGCTGGAATAGTAGGGTCTAGATTATTGGCAAAAGGACTCTTAGAGCCACTATCTATGGGAGCACTACTTTCTTTTGGGATAATATACGTTATCAGTATATGGAAGACAAAAAGACAAGGATACAGGGAACTCAAAGCGTGATAAATATATTTGAAAGCGATACAGTCGGTGTGGGTTCTGGTTTTTTTGACTCCGCAGGTTACGTAACATTAATTCTATCGATAATACCATTAGTCATATTCATATACCTTGCAATAAGATCCAAGAACGTAAGAGCTTTTCAATTTCAAATATCATTATTTATCGCAATTTATATTTTAGGCGAAATAATAGAGACTAATCGGATTGCAATATTCTCAATTTTGCCACCAGATAGTGGACCGCAGATTCATGTTGGTTCTGCTGTTTTTTTTACTATTCTTGTATGGTTTAGATTTTATTACGCTGAGAAAAGCGGTAAAAAGATGATCGAAAGTGATACTGATAATGGTGACAACAGTGATAGTAGATTGGAACAGCATTAATATTAGTTGCACATATTGGATCCTATTATCATCATCATTCTAATGAATAAAATCGTGCCATAGTCTTCTTTATAATATCAAAATTCTGTTCAGCCTCTATCATTACATTATTGGTTTCGTACTTTATAGTTATAGATTTAAGGACAGTATGGTACAAACTAAATTTCTTTCCCTCAGGTGTAATAATAATTTTGTCGACTATAACAAGGCCTTCATTGAGCAGCCATTTAGTTTTTCTATAGCATGTAGTGTGGGGAATATTTTTTTCTCTTGAAATATCAACGATGGATTTAGATCTATACATGACTGAATCTAAGATCATCATCATTTCTTCGTCGGCCAAAGCAGATAGGATTGCTTTCTTTGCGCTTTGGCTTTGAACTATCACGTTATTCCCTGATTCGTTGTCAATGCCGTTCCTAATTAATTTATTTTATAGGTTATAGACAGATAGATAGAATAACTAATTTTTCTTTCATTATATTCGAGAAGAAAACGATTATGATAGATAAACAATTCGCAACAACTCAAATTTATTTGAAAAGATTTCTTATTGTTATCATTATTAGATTAGACGAATTCCATTCCTGAAATTCAGAGATGAAATTTGTATACTTGTTTATATGAAAACCACAGCTCACAGTAGATCAACAAATTGAATCAAAAAAAAATATCAACAACTTCCAAGCAAACACACCTGATAGCTGTGGCAATCATAGCTGCATCGGTACTGACAGCGGCAGTCATGATAAATGGCATCAGCTTTAACCAAAACATACCGAAAGCAATGGCGCAAAATATCTATCCATCTGGAAATAACACAGCAGCAAAAGTAAGTGAATATAATAAAACAGCAGTAAAAAGCAGTACCAATACTACTGCTTTATCAATACCATCAGCGTCAACGTCAGGAGTAATAGTAAAGTCAGTTAGCACTAATCAATCAACTAACAAAGAATTTTGGATAAATACAGTACATCTTGATGGAATGACTAGTATACACCCTGGTATGAAATGTGACACCTGCGCTCAGAATACACCTACACATCCCGCAGAGCAGCCCCCCGTAAATTCGACTATACCCACTGGAGGAGGATTTAGGGTAACAGATCCTAATAAAATAGGGGCTTGGGACTTTAGATCATTTACCTTCTCACCAGATCAAATAGTCGTTAACCAAGGCGATAAAGTTACTTTACATTTCGTCGGAGTTCAAGGCGCACACCATGTCATTAGTGTTGAAGGTGTCGATACCTTTGAACTCGCAAGAGGACAAATTCACACTATATCGTTCATAGCAAAGAACCCTGGAACCCTAGTCTATCTGTGCCACGTACATATGCCAAATATGGTTGGCCAAATATTGGTGCTCCCTAAAGCAGCAGTTTGAACATGAAAAGGACAAAAGCAGTTACACCAACTGGTATTTGTTATATTAGCAGCAGATAGCTTGTAACGGATATCTTCAATTTTTTTATTTTAAATAATAATCTTTTATCATCATTTTATACCTTCTATTTTTTATACTCTAATCTGCTTGAGTGAAGGGAAAATGCATATACATGAGTAACTTAAGGTGTAGCTATGGAATTGAGCTATCG
>JAICSL010000100.1 GCA_025936955.1 Nitrososphaeraceae archaeon | reverse complement strand
GTACTTTTCAGTATTAATACATGTGATTGTAATTAGTGACATACAATGGTGGAAAGAAAAGCATCTATGGAAAACCGCTCTATAGATAATAATAATACTACTAATAATACTACTAATAATAGTAGAAAGAATAATGATGGCGAGGATGAGGATTATATAATAGCTTCAACAAAATCATCAGATGAATCTTTAATTGCCTCATCATCAATACTATCTTCTCAGCAGCCTGTCTTTGACTTAGAAATTCAAGATATTGAAGGAATTGGTCCTACAACAGCTAAGAAGCTAAAAGAGGCTGGAATTGTCTCAGTTATGGATCTAGCAGTGGCAAGTGCCGAAGAGTTGGCAGGAGAGATTAATTCTTCAAAGGATAGTGCTGCTGTATTTATAATGGCAGCTCAGAAGCTGTTGAGAGAGTCTAATATACTAGATAAAGAATTTGTTACCGCAGACGCAGCTCTTGAAAAACGAAGATCCATGCTGCGATGTTCTACAGGTTCTAGTACACTTGACGAACTTTTACTTGGAGGAATAGAGACTCAGGCAGTTACAGAGTTTTATGGAGAATTTGGTTCTGGAAAGTCACAGATATGTCATACTCTTTGCATTACAGCTAGACAACCGATCGAATCAGGCGGACTTGATAGTGGTACGATATATATAGATACTGAGGGAACCTTCAGACCAGAGAGACTTAACCAGATAGCACGAGCTAGAGGTGTTGATTCGCTAAACGTACTTAAAAGTGTAGCAGTATGCAAAGTGTATAATAGTTCACATTTAGAGTTAATTGTAAAAAATCTTGGTAAATACATAGATGATTTTAAAGCGAAATTGGTGATAATTGATAGTATAATATCATTACACCGAGCAGAGTTTGCTGGTAGAGGCACACTAGCCGACAGACAACAAAGACTCAATAATATGTTGCATAAGATCATCAGACTTGCAGAGATATATAATATTGCCATCGTAATAACAAATCAAGTTCAATCCTCTCCAGACACGTTCTTTGGAGATCCTACAAAAGCGGCTGGTGGAAATATATTAGGACATGCTTCAACTTACAGAATATACTTGAGAAAGTCTGGAGAAAACAGGATTGCGAAGATGATAGATTCTCCTTATCATCCATATTCTGATGCTAGATTCACTGTTGATGAAAAAGGAACTGCAGATATCGAGGAAGAATCCAAGAAGACAAACAACAAGAAAGTGTAAAGTATAAACGTTCGAATAATAAATGCTAACTCTCCTTAAGATATACAATTGATCAAGAGCATAATTCAGGCTATTATTAATTGAATGATCACTGTCTATTCCTCTTACTAGATTGACCGCCTATATGTAAATACTAGTGTTGAAATATTTAACATAGTATATATTCAATTCTTCCACAAAAAACGTCAATTGATACTTTGTATAATTATTCGTAGGCGCAGATAAATTGCTGATAAGGCATATGAACTATAATTGAATTTTGCTTATTTTGCTGATAGCCAATTTTGTTCAGAAGACGGTTCAAATCTTATATGAGTACCAAGCAATACGCGCTCTGGGGTTTCTACTAAATATACTAACCACAGTAATCATATCCTTAATGAGTTATCAACTGAATTCGAAATTGTACCTGCTATTAAATCCTATCCGGAAATTGATCAGTTGTGATTCAAACATAGATCATTGAAACATTATTGATTTAAACAATGTATTTTTATTCGAGTTTAGGATATTTGCTATGGATATTGTCTATAAAACTTGGGACAGGTGATCTAGCAAAGTATCCTTTTCTTAACGAAGCGTCAAATTACATTCGGGATACACACTTCGATTTTGAGGAACTTAACAGACCAGAAATAGAGCACATAATTTATAGAGCAGCTAAAAAAATAGATGTAGAAATAACTAAAGGCATTATTTATGAAGAATTGGAAAAGTACGAAGTTGAAATCCTTACTTTTCTCATTACTCTTATCATGGTAAAGAGCATAGGATTAGAACTAGTTCTAAAGAAACATTCTCTATTAGAAGCGATCAGGGCTGAGAAATTCCTGATCGAAGATCTAAAAAGAGAAAAAAATCAGCAAAAGAGACGTCTTCTTCTATTCAAAATTTTTGAAGACTTATTTAAATTCAAAGTTGATATTGATTCGGAAAATCATCAGTTGTTCAAAGTCAAAGTTACAGATTATCTTGAACGAGCAGTACAATTCCACGAGCAAGAATGGAAACTGATCAATAGATTGGTCCACAAAGGTTATGTATATCTCGATGCGGATGAGACAGTAAGGCTAATCAGAAGTGAACTAAGTACATTAATTTATAACAGAGTGAAGTCAATGACTTTTTCTTCTTTACCCAAAGCAATTAAATCAAGAGTAGATGAACTCAGTATCAAATTTAAACCAATGTATGAAGTCCGTAGAATATACACTACAACGGATTATCCACCATGTATAAAGCATGCATTAGATGTGATGGCTATCGGTGAAAACCTATCACATTCAGGAAGAGTAATGCTTGCTACTTATATGTTGGCCATAGGAAAAAGCGTGGAAGAGGTATCCGCACTTTTTCATAAGGCACCAGATTATAATGAAGAGACTACAAGATATCAGGTAGAACATTTAGCTGGTTCTAGAGGTAGTCGTATAAAATATTCGGTTCCATCTTGCAAAAAACTTCTCAATGAAAATCTTTGCTTTGCGACAGAAAAATGCAATGGCATAATAAATCCTATTCAATTTGGACGAAATAAGTAAAGCATAATGATCAATACTAATCCAACGGAGAAAAGCCTATCGATTGTTAAAAGTGCATTCAGAGAATATTACTTTAAGCATAGTAAAAATATTGAGGCTCCGCTACGTATAGAAGAGCGCGAATTTGGATATATGCAATTTGGATCAGGTATGGTTCGACATATTGTATTTAGGAATGTAGGAGAAATCTTGGCAGTGTTGGTCAGGGATATTCCCTCAGATGTTTACTGCTCAAATGCATACTATGTCTTTCCGTCCTATCCTATGCAAGAAAAACAATGGAAGGGAGCAGATCTGATTTTTGATATTGATTCAAAGGACCTTTGTCTGTCCTGTGAACCAACACATTCTTATTTCATATGTATAAATTGCGGAAAAATATCAGAAAGTAAGTCTGAAATATGTCTGTCATGTAACACAAGAAGGATAAACCGGACATCCATACCATGTAATAAATGTATACACACCTTGAAAAAGGAAGTAGAGCGTTTAATAGATTTATTGAGTGGAGATCTTGGTATCAAAGAGGATGCTATCCAAATTTATTTTTCTGGCAATAATGGATTTCATGTTCATATTTCAGATACCGAATTTCATAAGTTGGGTTCTCAGGCCAGAGCAGATATCGTAGGCTATTTAATGGGTAACAGTGTTATGGTCGAAAGCATAGGTGTACGAAAGGGGCCAGAAGGTTTCTTCATAAAATTTCCAAAGAGTGGATTGGCATATGGATGGCGCAAAAGAATCGCCTGTGAACTAGGAATTAGTCAGTCGTCAATACTTAAATTGAGCAAAATGGTTCAACAGAAAGGCGGATACGACGAATTTAGGACAGAATTAATTAAAACTGTCAGAGATCTAGGAGTTAGAATTGATCCTCATGTAACAATAGATATCCATCGAGTATTTAGAATGGCGGGTACTCTAAACAGCAAAAGCGGTTTAACTAAAAAAAGATGTCATGATTTGAAATCATTTGATCCGCTTAACGATGCATGCCTTTTAGGAGATAAAGAGATAGATATGGAAATTAAAGCTCGTGTAAAACTAAGACTAAAAGGACAAATCTTTAATTTAAAGAAACAAAATACAAGGTTACCTATGTACGCTGCGGTCTATTTGATCTGTAAAGGACTTGCTTCAGCGAATTAAAATCAAAAATCGGATTATCTTGTTAGTTATAAATACATAGAAATTTCGTTAGTAAGATTATAGATTCAAATGAAAGCGATGGAAAATAACAATAAATTTAAAGCCTGAAACCGAGGACGTTGTGAAGGTAGAATGACTAATTATGAACAGATAATGAAACTTGCATTGGAGAGAGGATTTTACTTTCAAAGTTGCGAAATTTATGCTGATGCTCCGGCTGGTTTCTGGGAATATGGTCCAACGGGTGTCAATATGAAGAATAAGTTCATTGAGCTTTGGAGAAGAGAATTGGTAAGACGAGATGGAATGATGGAAATTGATGGTTCTCAGATTATGAGCAGGAGTGTTTTTGTTGCATCTCGACATATAGGCAACTTTACCGATCCTATCATAAAATGCACAAAGTGTAACTCTACTTTTAGAGCCGATAGATACATAACGGAAAGAACGATGGAAAAAGTCCCAGAACAAACTTCCGATGAAGATCTTAATACAATAATCAAGAAATACGATTTACATTGTTCAAAATGTAACGGAGAATTTGGAGGCGCTAGTCGATTTAATATGATGTTCAATGTAGGTATAGGTCCGTCTGCTGAGGAAGCATTTCTTAGACCCGAGACATGTCAGACAATATTTGTTGATTTTCCTCGAGTTTTTAAAACTATGCGAGGCAAACTTCCTTTGGGAATTGCTCAAGTTGGTAAAAGTTTTAGAAACGAAATAGCACCAAGACAAAGCTTGCTAAGGCTAAGAGAATTCTATCAGGCAGAGATTGAAGTCTTTTGTAATCCAAACAAACTGAACGAGTTACCAAAATTCGAAGAGATCAAGCATACCGTTCTAAGGCTTTCTGACGGAACATCATTTACAGAAATATCAGCTGAGGAAGGCATTGAAAAGGGGCTACTACCAAATAAATTAGTTGCTTATTATCTAGCGTTATTAAAGGAATTCTACGAAAAAACAGGAATTGATATCCAAAGATCGCGTTTCAGACGTCTGCAAGATGATGAAAAAGCATTTTATGCATCAGTCGCTTTTGATTATGAAGTGGAAACAAGTATTGGCTGGTTGGAACTGGTAGCCTGCAACTATCGATCAGATTATGATCTTAAGGGCCATTCTGCAACAAGCAAACAGAGTTTTGAAGTAATCGATTCTTCTGAGCAAGTGAAAATTCTTCCTCATGTATTTGAGATGTCGATCGGAGTGGACAGGAGTCTTTATACAATTCTAGAACATTCATATTTTGAGGATTATGAACATGAAAATCGAATTGTTTTAAAACTTAAGCCCTATTTAGCCCCTATACTAGTCGGAGTCCTTCCCCTCATGTCAAAAGATGGTTTGAACAAAAAGGCAGAGGAAATTTATTCGGATCTTAAACTAGAGTTCGATACTTTTTATGATGATTCTCGATCAATTGGAAGAAGATATCGAAGGCTGGAGGAAATTGGGGTCCCGTTTGCGGTAACAGTTGACAAAATAACACTTGAAGATAACACAGTCACAGTCAGACAAAGAGACACAATGGAACAAGAGAGAATTAATGTGTCAAAACTAAGACATTTTTTCCAAGAAGCACTCCAAATCTAATGAACGAATACGCTTTTCAGCTGTAAAAATCCTTCTTTACACTCTCCCCTTTTTATGCAATGATATCTAAGAGTTAGGCGTTAATAATTATTGCTTCCTTCCTATTACTCCTTTTTACATATGATCAGAATAATTCTAAGATGATGTGTAATTATAGTCATCTCATTATACTAAGAAGATAATAAAAATTAATATAGTATTTAATCATCAATCCCTCAAAGTTTATTCTAATATTGTTGTTCAGTTCAATACATATTATTTACTGCATTTAAAAAATTTGAATCAAGTTTTTGTTTAACTATCGACATCTAAGATTAGATAAGATCATACAATCATAAATTAATTTCTTTTAGAAAAAAAAGCGTATATTTCACATTGCTTGATAACAATATAATATGAAGGCAGAAGAATTCTCAAAAAATATACTGGCTCTTGATAAAAGTATCAGGTTTGCTGGTGTAATGGAAAGATCTGGGCATTTATATGCAGGAGGTTTAAGAGAGGGTGTTAACGAATATCTTAAAGGAAGAAATCCTGAAATAAGTTTTGCTCAGACTGCATATATTGTTGATTTAAGACGGATGTTTTCGTCAGAATTGGGCAATTTAAAATACATGGTATATGTCCATGACAAGGTAAAGATATTTAGTATACCAGTCAAGGAACACATACTGGTACTTTCAACTGAAAATACTACAAATACAGAAAATCTAGCAGATAAGATTTCAGAGTATATTAAATCAGTAGAAACTCAACTATCATTATATCCTCCATCTAATATTGTAAATAATGAAAAGAAAGGAATTCTGAGGAATCTTTACGAATCAGGCATAGGAGAAGATATGATTGCCGAGCAACTTGACCTTGATATAAACACCGTTAAAATGTTAATACAAGAAATAACTTAGCATTGTTAATAATAAAAGTGTAGAATAATTAATCTATTTTTTAATCAATGAAATTATC
>JAICSL010000231.1 GCA_025936955.1 Nitrososphaeraceae archaeon | reverse complement strand
TGGAGCATCTCCACTGATAATAGTCATTATAGTATTATAAATCTCACTTGAAGACATAGATCTACCATTGTATTTGACAACTCTATAATCAATATTATGATTGGTATGCTGCCTTAATATTAGTCCTAATTGTGAAGAATAATTCATCTCAATATCAATCAAGATTTTTGTACCTTGCAACATCTTTTGTATTAAAGATGTAGGAAACGGATGCAAAAGCCTAACTTGAATAAACTTGATAGATTTACCTTCTTTTATTAGCTGATCTATGGCATCTTGAATAGATCCCTTTGTCGATCCCCAACTTATTATTGTGATTCCGCTCGGTGGATTGTCGATTCCATAAGTTACTGCTTTGTCATCATCTGATATTTCCTTCAGAGCAAGCTCAAGCTTTCCCATTCGTTTATCCATCATCATAATTCTCATATACGGGTCTTCAGTGATATGGCCCTCCTCAGTATGTTCGTCACCAGTATTCCAAAATATACCATTTTCGGTTCCAAGAGCTACGCGAGGAGAGACTGAACTTTTGTCCAACTTAAACCTCAGATAATGTCCTGCAACCCCGGCTTTTGCTGTCGATGAGATTCTTTCTATTGCTTGTCCTCTGTCTATTTTGATCTTGTACTGATCAAAATTTCTGCAGGTCATAATGCTGTTTGCAATTGCCTTATCCAGCATATGACTGACAGGTAACTGATATCTTTCTGCAAAGTTGAACACCTTGATAGTATCATAGAAACTTTCTTCTATATCGCCAGAGGCAAAAACTATTTTTGGAAATTCTCCATGCCCGCAATTGATAGCAAACATTAAATCACCTTGTTCATGTCTTGTCGGAAGACCTGTAGCTGGACCAGCGCGTTGGTATAATGATACCACTAGGGGAACCTCATTCATTCCAGCCCAGCCAAGTGCTTCAACCATTAATGAGAAGCCTGGCCCAGATGTGGCAGTAGATGATCGTACTCCGGTAAGGGCTCCACCTATTGCCATTGTTATTGCTGCAATTTCGTCTTCTGTCTGGACAACTACTATCGAACCCTTTTTTCCATCTGTTTGATCTATTAACTGGTTAGATTCAAGAAACTCGCTGTCGTCACTTGCGGGAGTTATAGGATAATATGTTTGAAATCTACACCCTGCAATTATTTTGCCCATAGCCGAGGATTGATTACCTTGAACAAGGATTACATCAGAAGATGGTGTAATACATTTCAAATTGAACGCCGGATTAAATGAATCAGATCTTGTCTTGATATAATTATAAATATAATTTGCAGCAGCCATGTTCTTTTCAGCAACCTTGGGTTTTGACCGAAAGATATGTTTAATAGCTTTTGCCAGTATATCCATATCAAAATCCAAAATTGCCATAGATGCCGATAAAGCCATAACATTGATCATCCGTGTTAATCTACTCAGACCAGGCTCGTTGATTTTCTCAGAAAAATCTTTCAAGATTTGAAAGTAGGGGATTTTGATCAGAAAAACTCCACTCTCACTAGAATAATCAAGTATCCCTTGAATTGTTGAAGGCTTGCCTGCTCGTTGCAACATTTTTCTAATTCGCTCCGAAGCCTGATCGTCTAAGGTGGCAACTTCGTCGAGAGATACATTAGTCAAGTCTGAATCATAGATAATTGCTCCACCTTTTCTCACCTCTACGGCATGTCTAAATATTGTTTCAGCATCAAAAGAAACGAGCAGATCAATATCGTCTACGTGTGAACGAATCTGCTTGTCAGAGACTCTTACTGTAAAATAGCTATGTTCACCTTTGATATTGGAATAATATTCTCTTTTTCCGAATATATGAAGGCCGCCCTCTGCACACGCTCGGGAGAAAATGTTAGCAGCGGAATCGACACCACTTCCCTGAGCCCCGCCTATAACCCAGGTTAAAGAATTCATAGCGATTTTTGACTCGGACATCTTCAATTAATCTTTTCCTTACCGGCTTTTATTACTTTAGAATGACAAAAAATGAAAATAAATCAAATTATTATCCGCCAGTTGCAGCATCATAAAGACAACATTCACATGAATTCCTCTCCCCACAATAAGGACAGGAACACACGCAGGCATCGACTGGGATTCCACAATAATCACAGATGTTTATATCTTCAGTTTTTGTATCATCAGTAATGCTAGTCATTGTACATTATTCTTTTTTCGTTAAACTTATTATACTTTCATATGCCATTCTCGCTTGTTTTGAGGATAAGAGCAACCGATTGCATAGATAGTACTGGGAGTAATGTTGAAGCTCGTTTTGTGTTATATATGAAAAACATTTATCAGTTTGCTTTATGTTATTTAATTGATGAGAAATAGTAAGTTCGCAAATGCCAAGAAAGGATTTTTTGCTTGTACGATAGTAGCCGTCTTAACAATGGCAGCTATAGCAAATATTGCAATTAATTTTTCAGGCTTACAAAGTGCATATGCTGCTGATGATAATAACTGGTATGTTGGGAAAGGCGCTAAATCCAATATGTATGTTACGTATAAGATACAGCATCAGGATACTAATCAGGGTAGACCATTTCTAATGACAATATATTTTAAAGAATTCAACAACACTGCCCATTATTGGATTGCGCCAGTATTTGTTGTAGATCAAGGAAAAGTCATTAATGGAACTTTTCATCTAAGTGATTTAGATCTTACTGCTCTTGGAAGTTCCAATATTCCAACTCAAATGGCACCATATAGAAATGCTTATCAAAACTCACTGGCTTGGCTTGCTGCATTTGTTCCAAAACCCGGACAAGCATTAAACGCACCATACTGGGGTAAAATCGCTTCAATAGGTGGATCTCCTATTGCTCCTGGAAGTAAAGTACAAGTGACCGTTCCAGCCGGACAATTTGACACAAGTCTGATTAGTTATCATAAAGGAGTCGATAACAATATATGGATAAATAAAGATCTTCCTTATCCAGTAAAAGCAACAACCTTTGCCGATGTAACAACGGGAAATCCGCCTATTCAATATGCATTTGAACTTCAAACCGTAGGCCAGGGTCAACCTAATATTCCAAAAAGTCAACAAGAGATTCCAAAACCGGGCTTAACTGTACAAACACCAAGAGGTACTTATATCATGCAATTATTCTGGGAGCCTGACCCAATACAGGCTGGAAAAAATACAACGTTTGCAGTACTTTTCCAAACTGCAGCAAAAAACATAGCTACAGAAGTCAGTTATAGTTTCAAGGTTACAGATTCAAATGGAACAGTGATTAAAGATCTCAAAGACCAAAAAGCTCCAGAAGGTAATGGTACTCAGGTAATTAAATTTAGCAAAAACGGACCTGCACAAATTCAAGTTAGCGTTGATGCGGTTGCAGGGAATCCCATGGGAGACTTTGTTGAGAGCGCAAATTTTGGTATAGTTGTATCGCCTGCAGTGGTGCCAGAATTTCCAATAACTGTAACAACAATGTTGATGACAGCAATAATCGGCCTAGTTGTAATATTTACTCGTATCAAAAGCTCTAATATTATGGGCAATAGTAAGTTGTTTGGAAATCAATAGCGCTAATCTTTTTCTTTTTTGAAGC
>JAICSL010000128.1 GCA_025936955.1 Nitrososphaeraceae archaeon | reverse complement strand
AGTTATAGAAAAATTGAAATCCTTTTTTCCCTATACATATAAATTGTTGTTATTAATTGGATGTATTTCCAAGCTTTTTATAAAAATTCTGAGTTGCCACCGTTGTTTGTAATGGAAGCTGATGCAGTTTGGCTGGCAGAGTTTTGACTTTGAATTTGCACCGGGATTTATTGTCTATATAGGTCTGGCTTAAAAATACCGTTATCAATGCTTTCTGTTAACAGTTGTGTAAGCATATAGATACTTTCTTCCTGTAAACTAATACTGCTTGTTTAGATACACTATTACAACATCTTTAGCTAACCCTTAAAATATTACCATCATTTTGAGGATAATACTTTCCTCAGGTCTATTACCGAAGATGATCAAAGAAACATTTTGTATGCTATGATGGAAGGAGATGATAAAGAATCCAGTTATAGGGCAAAGATTCTCCTGCTTAAAGATAAAGGATATACAGTTCCTCAAAAAGGATGATGGCAATCAATCATCATGATAGCAACATAAGAAAGTGGATACATCGATTCAATGAGAAAGGTATTGAAGGTATCATATCCAGAAAACATATACAAGCAAACCACACAGGATAACCGACAAGATTGAGAAAAAAGATAGAGTGGAGATAGCAGTCAAAAATCCAAGATCAACCAATTTGGACTACCCTTTTCAACATGGTCACTACGTCGTGTTCTTGCAGGATACATATCCAAGGAACTAAACCTTGTAGTCCATAAGTCATACAGAGATTAGAAACATACTTCTAAAACATGGAATAAGGTACAGACAAGACAATCAAAGATTACTATTGGTAATAGCACAGATCCAGAATACCATTTGAAAAAAAGCGTATTGAAGAACTAAGATACAATAAGTTACCTGTTGATTCAGTCCTTCTTTATGAAGATGAGAAGGAGGGAGATGTAGTAGCGAAAACATATGGTGGGACCTCATGGTCCTTGTAGAGTCAAAGGTATCCAAGGCTCAACAAAAGATAAAAGGCATTCTAAATGTATTTGATGGTGTTTATGATCATACTGATAATCAGATATGGACGCACTCATATAAACAAAAGACAGGACAGCAGCAGATCCTTGATTTCATAAAAGGAGTAGATCAAAATATGATTTCAGTGTAAAACAGATATTTTGGGTACTGGATAACACACCTATACACAAATCCAACAAGGTAAAAGAAACTCTATCAGGCATCATCCAAGAATACAGTTAGTATTTCTTCCAACAACCAGATCACTAGAACTAAACCTGATTGAAGTCATATGGTTATATTGGATGCAGCCACAAGCAGCTATAAACAATTCCACATTTTTAAATGAACAAGATATTGGTAAAGCCGTATATGACTGGACATTCGACTAATAAAAAACAGGGAGGCAAAACAAGCAGTATTAGTTTACACGAGGAAGCATCCATGTATTTACATAACTGTTAACTGAAGAAATTATTTCTTTATTATATGGATAAACAAACAACTTGAGCCATCGTTTAACATGGTTTAATTTAAACTTGTTCTTTTTACAAGGAAAATAATCATCAAATATTTCAGTTCGATCTTTTATGTATTGCATTGTTCTTTCAATAATACTTTTTTCATAATGAGAATGAAGGTGATGCGTTAGTTTCAAGAATCTACACGCTTGTGGACCCCAAGTACAACCATCTGTGAAACTGGATACTGGCCTATTTTTGTACTGCCATTGACAGAAATAGTTCAGCAACAAACATGTTTCGCTCTTTGAATATGTGAAAGAAAAGGATATGTTTATTTAATGATTCGATAATAACCAAAGTAATGTTAGTTCAGAACTTACTATTATCGCAGTTTCATCAATTATGTACTCTTTGATTTTCCTATTCTTTTGAAATCTCTTTGGCCTATACTTTTGTATCCAATTCCAAACTAAGTGGCTTATTTTTACTATTTTTAAGAAAGATAATGTTTTTGCAGCGTTTCCAAAGGATAAACCTAAAAAGTACAATTACAATCCATAACCTATAATTTGTGAAGGTGTTCTATTTCTAATTTCATATAAGATATGGTTGTTTTAAGGATATAGATATTTCAAGTTAACAGGGTCTTAAAAATGCATTCTATGATATATATAATAACAAATAACTAGAACAATCAATTAGGAGAACAAATTCGAGGCACGGGATTTAAACCTGCAAACCCTAGGGAGAGTTATACTGTGAATAGGATTGCATCCTCACGATTAGACAAGTCGGCTATGGTATACAATAGAATAAATTTTATATATTTTGTAATCACCTGTCTCCAAATGTAAAGTATTCATAGTCCAAGGAACAAATAAGACTATACCCCATATAACAATAATCATAGAACTTGACAATGTTATTGTATTATTTCGCTGCTACAATATTATAGAATCAATAAACATCATATTTTATACAGTAATGGATACAACTACCAGGCGAGGATAATAAAAGAAAACAAGGAGGAGGATAAGTATTTTAATATATCTTACTGCTACAAGGATATCCATAAATAATTGTGTAAATTAATTTGGTAAATACTACAATTATATCATACTAATTTAATAGAAAACTTTTTACAGAAATAACTCCGCAATTTAAAAATGAGTGCAATAATTCGACCCATAGAGCAGAATGATATAGATATCTGCGGTAAGATTGGATACGAGGCACATAAAACCATTTCTTCCTCTCACGGTTATCCTTCCGAACAACCTTCTGAAGAATTTGGCATAGATCTTATTAGAAGGCTTCTTGGAAATCCAAATTCATGGGGCATTCTAGCAGAACGACAAGGCAAGACATTAGGAAGCGTATTCCTTCATAAATTTCCACCTTCACCTGTAGCAGTGATAGGTCCACTTACAGTCCATCCTTCAGCAGAGGGAAGAGGTGTGGGTAGAATGTTGATGGATGCTGTTCTATCTCAGGCTAGAAAACAAAACAATGACCAGATTAGATTAGTGCAATCGCCAAGTCACATTCGTTCATTCGTATTATATACAAAGTCTGGCTTCACCCTCCGAGAACCTTTATTTTTGATGCAAGGTCAACCACTAAAAGACAGGATCAATACAAGCAGTGACGATGTTCACATGCTTCATAATGATCGCGATGTTAGTAGATGCAACGATCTTTGTAAATTAACCTACGGTTTTTCAAGGGAAATGGAATTGCAGCGGGCCAAGGACCAAGGCGTAGCCGCATTGATAGAAAGAGAAGGAATCATTACAGGTTACGCAGCAGGAATAGGTATACTTGGTCACGCAGTTGCAAAATCAAATGAGGATCTGAAGGCACTGATTGCTAATGCGTCTGTAATCCCTGGTCCTGGTTTCTTTGTACCTGCTCGGAACCATGAGATAATCAATTGGTTGCTCGAAAATGGCTTTCAAATCGGCTGGCCTGCAAATCTTATGACTATTGGCCCTTACCAAGAACCATTGATACCTTTTCTTCCATCTTTGGCATACTAAATTATGCACAAATCACGGTCATCTAAATCCTAACTATATCTTTGCATGTTTGATCTACAACTGGATATTTGGGTCACGATTCAGTAATGATACAGATATGGTTTACAGTCTTTTGGATATAACATATAATTGGAATTATATAATTAAAGACAAAGGTCTTTGATATGATAAAGTCTGGATTAATTCATTCCTCAGCATTTCCTAGTCCATTCTGGTGAGCCAAACCAGGTTTCTCCCCATATTTGTAACGAAAAAAGATATAGAACATGACTGTTACGTATGAACAGGCAATCGTCATTTATTTGTCCCTTTATATACTTCATCATATGAATAGGATCGTGTATAGTAATAGACATGTAAAAAAGAATTATATTTTTATTATAGCAGCATTATCAACACTCATAGTTTTAAGCTCATCAATTAGTAACTATGGTTATTATAACGTTGCTAATATAGTGTATGGTCAAGCTAATTCAGGCCAAGCCAATTCCACCAATACTACTACGGCCTTGGTAAACATCCAAAACATCCCATTAAAAAAGGTTCATGTTGGAGATATAGATATTGCGTACAAAGTCTTTGGTAAAGGAGACCCAATAATACTTCATAGTGGTGGTTCTGACACTATGAATGGATGGGACCCAGCCCTTTTGAGCAGGCTGTCTTCAAATCACACAGTAATTGTGTTTGATTATCGTGGAATTGGAAATACCACTTCTGGTACGGAACCATATTCTGTACAGGTACTTGCAAATGATACTGCGGGTTTGATGGATGCCCTGAAGATACAAAAGGCAAACGTTCTTGGTTATTCTTTAGGTGCATTCATAACCCAACAGTTTGCAATCGCGCATCCCGATAAGGTTAGCAGTGTCATAATTATCGCTGGGTCGTGTGGTGGAAAAGATGGCATACCTAAACCAGCCGAGTTTTATAAACTTCAAGCCGATATTGTAAACAAAACTGTAAATAATATTCCGACCACTGCAGATGAAATGAAACAGCTTGTAGTTGCCTCATTAGGATCAGGATGGATCAAACTGCATCCTGAATCTCTTGACATTCCAGAAAATATGACGGTAGCAGCAGCAAAGCCTGGTCTTTCACCTGAAGCGATGAACAACCAGAACAATTTGGGGTTGGCTTGGGAGGCAAAAAACTGGAGCGGTGTTTGTGATGCAGAAGCTAAATTGGCAAAACCCACATTGGTCATTGCTGGAACAGATGATAATCTCTATGTCCCACATGCAAATGCTTTGGTCATTGCAAGCAAGGTTCCAGGAGCATGGCTTGTTCAGATAAAAGATGCTGGTCATGCAGTAGTGAACCAATATCCAGAAGAAATTGGTAAGATATTAAATACATTTCTATCAACTATAAAATAAAAGGTGACCAAGCAGGAAAGAAGAATCCGGTATAAATTTTGTACGCAATGTAGACAAGCGGGTTCAAATCAATCTAAAAACAAGTGCGAAGTGCGGGATTTGAACCCGCGATCCCGAGCTTGGGAAGCTCGTACCTTAACCAGGCTGGGCCAACTTCGCATAAGAATAAAAAATTAATCCATCATTAATTAATATAATTTTATCTTTTATTCAAAAATAAAAATTAAATAACATCATATAAACTATCTTTCATATATACGGCCATTTCTAAATGCGATTTTTCTTGCCGAGCTTATATCCCGTATTCCTCGTCGATTTATCTCAGTTCCTTGTCTAATAGATGTACCAGATTCATCAACAATTTCAACTATCACTTCATCTTTAAAATATTTTTTTAAAACATTAGCAATCTGATAGGATAAAGTTAAACTACCATCACCTATTCTAACAATTTTTTTTTGAGAGTCAATGGCAGATAAAATTACAGATATTTTTTCAATAGCAGATTGTACAGATAATACAATTATTTTATCCAATTCGAAATTATAATATAAAATAGATATGCCAATTCTTTTTCCAGGATCAATGCCTACAATCAACTGATCGTTAGAATAGCAACAAGAACTCATAAAATTTTGCAATATTTTTGCCTTAACAGAAAGCGGAGATTTTTCCAATTCGGTATCTAGGAAAACATCATTTCTTTTTACAATTTTTGATT
>JAICSL010000083.1 GCA_025936955.1 Nitrososphaeraceae archaeon | reverse complement strand
ACGGCGATTATTTCGGGGTCGTAAATGATCCGTCAGAGAAGGGCACGGTATGGTTTGCAGGAGAATACTATGGAGAATCAACGTTTTCTACAATTATAGCCAAAATTTCTGGAGATAATAACAATAACCAGTAGAAAATAGTTGATAAGTCATGAGTAAACGTAAATGATTTATCCTAGTCCAGATAAGAACAGAATGTGTTTGCGAATGCTCTAGCAGATACATTTGGTGAGTATAAATAGTCCTAAAAAACGTTGTGGATTTATTGTTTGTACCAAGGTATAAAAGTAATAGTCTGTTTGTTATTTTTTTAGTTTTGTTTGTAGTATTAATAGTAGATATATCGATTAGCAATGTATCTGATATAATAACAGACAAACTTGTTTCACCGAGTGGAATCATTCTTTTTATTGGGATTTTTGGTATTTATGTTATAGGACTATATTACATTCTGCGGTTGATCAAGTTAAAAAACAGAGAATCCAATATCAAACCTTCTACCGACAGGATTAATACAATGACTAGTGCGATTCAGTATATACTCTTAATAGTTTTTGGATACATAATTTTACAAATTATTATTTTTTCCTATTACTACTCACAGCTGCTTACTATTTGCGTTACATTAAGTTATTCGCTTACTGCATTTTTGATGACAATGCTAGCTCAAAAGTTGTTTTCATGGTTCAAAATAGAAAAGAACCTTGTAGTATTGCTTTATGGTCTCATGGCTTCTGTTATGGCACTTAACGCGATAGCATCAATTCTCTTATTTGACGTTGTGTTGATAAGTAAACCACTTTTGGTAACGCCACAATCACCAGTTATTTTTGAAGTGGGTTTCCCGCCAGAGAATCCGATGTCTTGGATTGCCACTCTACAAAGTACATCCCTTGTAGCTTTCTTTCTTTTGACATGGGCTGCTACCTCAGTCCTGATGCGTCATTATATGGCAAGAATAGGCAAAATAAAATACTGGGTGCTGGTCAGCGCGCCCTTGATCTATTTCATGAGTTATTATTTCACATTTTATCAGCAATTAAATCCTACAAATCCTTTTCAAGCAGGACCCGCTTTAATGTTTCCTATTTTGATGGAGACGTATGCTATAGCACTATGTGGAATTCTTTTTGGTATGGGTTTTAGATCTGTGTCCAGATCTATGGAGGGACCCAGTCATGCAAGGGACTATATGGTCATTACCGCACTTGGATTTATTTTATTTTTTAATGCAGAGGACGCAACTGTGTTACAGGCATCTTTCCCCCCGTATGGGTTAGTGAATGTAGTTTTTGTTGGTATAGCTGCCTACTTAATATTCACAGGTCTTCATTATTCAGCAATTTCAGTTGCAAACGATATCAACCTCCGCAAATCGATTAAAAAAGCAGTTGCTGGTAGTTCAAAATTATTAGATAATATCGCTACAGCTCAAGCACGTCTAGATATGGAAAAAAGGGTAATGAGATTGACCAGAGAAAAGGCAGAATTAATAGAAGAACAAACAGGTATTCACACATCTTTAACAGACAAAGAGATCACCACATATATGAGGAAGGTGTTGGATGAAACTCATAAAGACACTAAATAAATTCATCACGTACCGGAATTGCATAATTCTATAATTTACAAATATCATTTTTATTTTCAACTAATTTTCTAGGATGAAAATAAGCTTATATATTACTCAATTCTTTCAAAGTTTATATATTACCTGTATTTATTAGAATAAATAGAGTAAATGGAATTAAAATTTGTAAATGTATTAGCTATTACAGTCATAATTGTTATGCCTTTTATTTCTACTTTCCCCATAAATGCTCAACCGAATTCTAATATGGCAAACGGGACTCTTGGTAATACTTACCTTGATGCCAACTTTACAACTAATTTTGGTATAGGATCAAATGTTACCGGCTTTAATGCAGCAGGTATTGCAGGAATGGGTGCGAGCAATATTCGATTGGCAACTTTTGGGGGTTGGTTTGTCTATCAGGTATGGCAACAACAGGTAGCCAATAAGAGTAACGATATATTCGTAGCTGCTAGCCAAGATGGAGGAAGAACTTTTAATAAGCCAATAGACCTTAATAATCATACGACTGCTACTATAAACTCGACTAACCCACAAATTGGTGCATTCGGTGATGATGTATATATAACATGGATAGGTAAAGACATAGATACTAAGAAGGGACATGTATTTTTAATTAATAGTACTGATGGAGGAAGTACATTTGGCACAGCAGTTGACCTTAACAATGCAAATTCACAGCTCAGTGTTTCTGAGTACACTTTGTTAGTAGATAAGGATACAGGAAAAGTACTCATTGCTTGGATAGATGATAATGGTCCAAATAGTTATTGTGGTGTTAGATGCTAAGCATGACTAGATTTCTATCTTAAGGTCTGGACATCATACTAACGAAATATTTGTGAAGACGTTAGAGAGCATTAATATAAAGAGGTATTTCACTGTGTACTTATCCAACCATTGAAATTATATTTTCTTCCATGCCTTGATTATCTTTCAATAGATCAACTGGAAGTATCGATCCGTCTTTCTTCCTTTTTATCTGCAGGGATGAACTCCTTAGCCTCAACAAAGATAATTATAACCCAGAATTAGAATTAAATTGCTTTTCCTCTTACAAATATTGGGTCGATTATTTGTAAACAAATAATCTTCTTTTATTACAAATCATAAACACTTTTGAGTGCCAAATCTTACCCAGTATATAATTATCTGGCAGGAACTTTTCAATGTAATTTCTTTTCTCACTTTATTTGCCGTCTTTGATCTATTTGATTTTTTTTTGACACTTTTATCAATAATATATTTAAACTCCTGAAACTACATTTAAAATTACCCATGTTGCTGTCTGTAAGCGGATCGGTAAGTATGTTTTTCTGAAAACAAATTTAGAAGAAATAAACCGAGCACTTCTTATCCTTGAAGTATTGACGAACTTTTTCTTAAGATAAAAGATGACACGAAATAACACTATTCTCTAATGGATGACACAATAAGGTTATTAACGATACTTATATGAAGGAAGAGAAGAAAGGTTTGTCATAAATTGTTTTCTAAAATCATTGATGTGTCTGCTTCTCTTTCAGATATAAAAGATGACAGCATTATTGCCATATCCGGTTTTAACATGGCTACAACCCCCGAATATCTAATTCTTGATTTATATAAGCAGTATAATCAAAAAGGACATCCAAAGAACATCTTCATAATCTCCGACGCTCTACCTGCCGTGCCTGGACGAGCATTAGATCAAATAAGCCAAGGACTGTACAAAGATCCAGAACAAGAATTTCTCAAAGGAGCTTTGATGCCTTTCTTGGGTTTTTCTCCTTGGCTTCAAAAACTAGTAACAGATAATAGAATAGAGTGTTATGGTTGGCCTATAGGTGTTACTGCATATTGGTTCAGAGAAATAGGCTCTGGAAGACCTGGTCTTTTAACTAAAATAGGTGTTGATACATTTCTTGATCCACGGCAAGATAGCGCTGCATTAAATGAACTTGCGAGAAGAAATGCTTTATGCCACGTAAGAGTTTTAGATATTGACGGCGAAGATTATCTACTCTACCAGGCTCCTAAACCAAATTTTGCTATGATTAGAGCCTCTGTATCTGATGAGAATGGTAATTTATCAATGCAAGACGAGGGTATGAAAGGTACTGTTCTTAGTATCGCTCAAGCCGCTAAAGCAGGACCAAACCAAGGAAAGGTAATAGCACAAGTAAGATGGATAACAAAGTCCGGTACAATAAATCCAAGGGATGTAGATGTACCAGGTCCACTGGTAAATTATATTGTAGTTTCCCCAAAAGAGTACCACTGGCAATGTGGAAGTATTGAATACGATCCAAGAATATCTTATAAAATAATCCCGCCGTCTACTGAGCATCTGCTTGTAAGCGGCATACCACAAATATCGCTTGGAGGACACAAAAAGATAATAGCCAGACGGATTCTATTAGAGCTGATTGAATTATTTAAAACTAAGCAATCTCCTGTTTTGGTCAACCTAGGAATAGGCATTCCTGCTTTGATTTCATTAGTTGCAGATGAGGAGAACGTAACTGATTTCATAATAACGGTACTTGAATCTGGACCTTGGGGAGGACTTGCTCTTGCAGGAAATGACTTCGGACTAGCAATAAGTCCTTTTGCACTTTCTACTATGCCTGATGTATTTTCCAATTTTGAGGGAGGTATAGTTGATGCGGCATCGCTTGGATTTCTTGAAGTCGACAGAATAGGAAATGTGAATCCTTCTATGTTACCTGATAGAATCTTTGGTCCAGGTGGCTTTCCAGTCATAGCAGGCGGAGTATCAAGAATATATTTTGGAGGCTCATTTATGGGAGGAAAAAGTGAGATCAGTATAACAGACAACAAAATCAGAATTCTGCACGAAGGTTCAACACCAAAGTTCGTTAAAAGCGTGTATAAAATCGTATTTAGCGGACATCAAGCAATAAAATATGGACAAGAGATCATGTATATTACTGAAAGAGCAGTTTTCAGACTAAATCAGAGAGGACTAATTTTAGAAGAGATCGCTCCTGGAATTGACCTACAGAGAGACATCATATCAAAGATGAGCTTTCCACCCATACTGGGAAATTCAATAAAGGAAATGGATAGAAGAATATTTTATGACGGAAAGATGGGGATAAGAGACGAAGTTGTCCGTACATTAAAACCATAGGCATCGGTAATATTAGCGAAGATTGAAAGAATTGGTTCTGTTGAATAGCACTCGTTTTAAGAGTGTTGTCGAAAATCTATTGATAATTAATCATCGATTTTTCCGATAAAACAACTATGACACGATATCCATGTTGTCAAAGAGAAGGGCACGACAAATACTACCGTCAGAGAGCCACAGATGGAGATCACTTCTATGTCAATATATCGATCTATTTATCATTATCCTTGAAATCAACCAGAGTTTATGTATTCTAAATCATCAGTTACTTGTAATTTAATTATCCGTAGGTCAAATAATAATCTAGTATTCCTCCTACTTGCTATCAATGACTAGCTCGATACAATAATATTAGTCTGATCAACCCTCAGATTAACCTATTCCATTAAATAAACAAAATGACTAGTTCTTACAAGTTTTTATGTTTGGCAAATCCTTGACAAGAAAGAGCTTGTCTTATGGAAATAATCAGAAATTGCGTTTTGCATCTACAATTGCAGAGTCTATTACTACTCCATTTTTACCCACTCCATTATATGATTCTTCTATAATGTCTGAAACAGAAACACTGCGCCTTCAATCATTTTTTGCCTGAAACAGATATTATCATATCTAAAGTCTGTTGCAAAAAAATAAGGAAGATATGAGATGATAAATATATTGTTACTTATTGATGAACACAAAAATATCAAAGCATACTGCTGATATATTTTTCTAATTTCGTTACGCTAAAGTCGCATTATAGTTTGATAAGTTTGTTTACAACAAATAGCAAACAGGAATCATCCCATAAAATTATTAAATCATTGAATTGATACTATGCAACAGATATTATGAGAAATTCAATGTATAAGATAAATCCATTGATTCTTAATAGATGGTCTCCTAGATCTATGACAGGAGAAGAATTAAGTGACGAGGAGATAATGAGTCTTTTTGAGGCTGCAAGATGGGCACCCTCTTCTTCTAATGCTCAACCATGGAGATTTATTTATGCCAAGAGAAATACAGAACAATGGGATAAACTTTTCAATTTAATGTTTGAAGGTAACAAAATCTGGACAAAGAATGCAGCAGTGTTAGTAGTTGTAATTTCGAGAAAAAATTATGAACAAAATGAAAAACCTTCTAAAACATATCAGTTTGATGCGGGGGCCGCATGGGAGAATTTAGCACTAGAAGCAGCAACAAGAAATCTGGCCGCCCACGGAATGGCTGGGTTTGATTATCAGAAAGCAAAGAAAGATTTGGATATACCAGATAACTTTGATGTAATGGCAATGATTGCTATTGGTAAGAGGGGACTAAAAGAGAGTCTCCCAGCACAGCTTCAAGAAAGAGAAACCACGAGTGATAGAAAACCGTTGGAAGAAATAGTTATGGAAGGAATTTACAAGCCAGATAGGAAATAGCAACACCGTAAAGAACAGTAGAAGAACCATATCTTTTATTATAGCAAGCAATTTAATTCTGATATGGATGAGTTATTAATGGCAGACATGGACCAATTGGTTCTTTGAATCCTATATTAGTCTAATTACTGAAGTCACAGAAAATACTTGATGGAAACCAAGAACAGGATATTCAAATAGTATTAAGATATTCATATACATGATATAGACTTTCAGGATCAGAACGTGAAAGGTATTTCCATTTTGTTGGATCTAACTTAACCTCTCTAAAATTACTTTCTATTGTTGCCGACGATGATTTGGGATTGAGAATATCGTAAATAGATTCGCCTAGCAAAATTTGATTAGCCTTTGCAATAGATGAAATCTTGGCAGCCAAACTTATACTCGAGCCAACTATATCTATGTGAGCTTTTTCCAAACTCTTTCCATAAAGTACGACCAAAGCATAACCATAAGCCAGTCCTATTCTCACACTGATTTCGGGTAACTGATTTGCTTTAAATGCAGGATTGATAACTTCTTTTATAATTTCTAAAACGGCCTTCGAACTATCTAATGCATTTTTGCATGCTTTTATCTCATCATATTCAGCTGGAAATAATGCAATGACGGCGTCCCCTTCATACTTAAATATATACCCTCCATAACCAGTCAAAACAATACTTATTTCTTGAGAAAAACTTTGTAATAATAGAGCAAATTTGTTCTCTGGTAAGGATAAGCTCATTTCTGTTGAATGGTTAACATCTACGATGATGGTCACTAGATGTTTTTTTGTGTTTACATGTCTTCTTAGCATTTTTTTACATTCTTCAGTTGACATGTCAAGTTCAATACCATCAACGAGTGTTTTGTCGATCCTAGCACGAGCTTGCTCCAATAATGGCAGATTAATAAAACTGACCCATCGTTCTACCAAGTTATTAAAGTATAACGTGTATGCTAATTAATAGATATATTTGCTGATGAATCAAAATTCTACTTATAGATTCTTGTCTGTAGAGGAATATGATACAGTTAACAAGAACAATGATTGGATT
>JAICSL010000005.1 GCA_025936955.1 Nitrososphaeraceae archaeon | reverse complement strand
CAGACACAAACAAACACTCCATCTGGCAGTTGCCCATCGGGTGTTCAAACTTTTGCAGCATGTAACCTTGGTAACTCTCAAAGTCCATCTGGCAGTTGCCCATCGGGTGTTCAAACTTTTGCAGCATGTAACCTTGGTAACTCTCAAGGACGAACAAATAGTGATGACAATGCTACAAACAAAGGTAATGCGAATCCATGAAGCATTCCTTACTTATCAACAGATTCTGAAAAGATAAAATAACAATAGCAAGCCAATGATTAAGGAACCAATTATATTAAACAAAGAGGAAAAAAATGACTGTCTTTTTTATCTAGATGTTGTTACTGATGCATCCTTTCTTCAAAGATTTGATTTTGTTAAACTCAAGACATTTTTAGTTTATCTTCATTATTCTGTTGTTGTTGTGGTTTTTGATGTTTAAATGAAAATGCAATGACAATTCCGATTCCAGTTATTAATGCAGCTGTCAAAAAAGCATAACCAAACCCTGTTACCATAGCTGCAATGGATGGTATTATTATCTGACCTGATACATGAGGAGTTCCTAAAGTAGCAACTGCCAAAAGCACTACAATACCAACCGGACCACCAATTTGTCTTGAGGTATTGATCAATCCTGATGCTAGACCTTCTTCTCCTCTCCTAGCTCCCATCAGCACAGCTATATTGGTTGAAGTAAAGTTAAATGCGGCTCCAAATCCAATTAAGAGCATTGGTCCTAGCAATCCTCCTATATAACTTTCTGTAAGAGAGATCCGTGAAAGCAAGAGATAGCCGATAGTCTGCAAAACCATCGACAAGATTAAAGAAGGTTTAACACCAAAGCGATTTACTAATGGTGCTGCCAAAAATGCAGAGATTATTAAAAAAACTACACCCATTGGAGCTAATGCAAGACCTGTAGAAAGAGCAGAGTAGCCAAGAGCTTGCTGAAAATAATTGGTAAGAATAAACGTCATTGCCACAAACGCTGCAAGTTGAATCAATGCCAGGACATTTGTCCAAAAGATTGATCTTCTTCTTATAAAACCAAGGGGCATGAGAGGGGCCTTTGATCTATACTCTATCAAAATAAAAATAAATAGAACTAAAGCGGACGATAAAAGAAGCTCAAGCGTTTGAGCGGATCCAAATCCAATTTCTTGTGCAATATTAAGAGAATAAACAAGCAGCATTAGCCCTGCGGTTACTGAAACTGCTCCATAAACATCAAGATGTCTATTTTTTGAGGTTGGCCCTATATTACTTGAAATATACTTTAACGATAGCAAAGACACAATGATTCCAATTGGTACATTGATTTCAAACACCCATCTCCATCCTAAAGTCGAAGTGATTATTCCACCCAGTGTCATTCCCGCAACAAAACCCGAACCTGACACTGCCGCAAAAATACTTAGTGCGCGATTTCTCTCTTTACCTTCGGGAAATACTGTGGCTATAATCGATAATCCTGTAGCAGAAGCCATTGCAGCACCAAGTCCTTGAATTATTCTTGAAATGATCAAAACAAATTCAGAAGAAGCAAGACCTCCTGCCAAAGAGGCAATAGAAAAAAGTAAAACTCCTGTGATAAATAATTTTTTATGACCATAGATATCTCCACTACGGCCACTGAACAATAGAAAACCTGCCAAAGTCAAACCATAAGCAGTGACTATCCACTGCAATCCATTAATAGATACTCCAAATTCTTTTCCAATTGAAGGCAATGCAACCTGTACAATCGTAAAATCTACAATAACCATTAGTTGTGCTAATGCTACTAGAGCTAGTACTATCGACGATCGTTTAGAAGAAAAACTGGCCTTAGATGATGTTGATGACAAACTGTTTGATTTTTCATCTTTCACTGTAGATAAACTAAAAAAATTTCCACTATTATAATAGGAGGTTTTTTTTGTAGTTAAATGTAGCTATAAATACTATTAGTTCAATTGAGGTCAAAATAATGATATGCATCTTTAGTGATTATATCATAACGATTAATGTTCTTTTTGACAAAATTGTCTCTCAATAACTCAATCAAATTGTAGCAAGAAAAAACCCAGTAGATAATTTTGGTTAATGCAAAATGATACCAGTTTTGTTGTTATTGTTGCAATCAGCTACAAAAAATACCTTGTAATTAAATAACATAATCAGCAAGTCCAATAATGGAGAGACATAAACAATGACAATGAATGTTCTTGGTTATGCGGCACCGACTGCCAAGGCTGCATTAGAACCATATAGATTTGAACGTCGAGATATACGCTCTAATGATGTTGTTATAGAGATTCTCTATTGTGGCGTATGTCATACAGATATTCATTATGTCCAAAATGACTGGGGTCGCAGCATTTTTCCTTTGGTGCCAGGCCATGAAATAATTGGACGTGTGGCAAATATTGGAGAGGATGTTACTCGCTTTAAACAAGGAGACCATGTGGGTGTTGGTTGCATGGTTGACTCTTGTCAGCGCTGTGCAGCATGTAAGCAGGGACTTGAGCAGTATTGCGAAGAGGGACCGACTTTTACATATAATAGTAAAGATCGGATTGATAAGATACCGACATTCGGCGGTTATTCAAAAAAAATCATTGTCCCAGAAAAATTCGTATTACAAATTCCTGAAGGTTTGGACCTGAAAGGTGCTGCACCATTGCTATGTGCAGGTATTACCACTTGGTCTCCACTTCGCCATTGGAAAGTAGGAGTGGGAACTAATGTGGGGGTAATTGGGCTTGGCGGTCTTGGCCATATGGCGATCAAACTAGCTAAAGCTCTTGGGGCAAATGTTACACTTTTCACGCGCTCCCCAGGAAAAGAACAAGATGCACGTCGCCTAGGAGCTGATAATATAGTGATTTCTACCGATACAGATCAGATGGCCGCCATTAATAATAAATTTGCACTAATTATCGACTCAGTGCCATACGTTCATGATGTCAATATATATACCTCCTTACTATCGCTTGATGGCACATTGGTGTTGGTAGGATTTCCAGGTAGTCTTGATGAACCACCATTGAATACCGCCCCTTTAGTCATGGAAAGAAAATCGGTAGCAGGTTCGGATATTGGTGGCATCGCTGAAACCCAGGAACTATTAGATTTTTGTGGTCAGCATGGCATTATTTCAGATATAGAAATAATCAAGATTCAAGATATCAATGAAGCATACAAACGCATGCTTAAAAGTGATGTGAAATATCGCTTTGTTATTGACATGGCATCGTTGAAGGAGTGATGGAGATGGAAATTAAACGAATCGGTTCACAGCCTTCAACCAAAGGACAGGAAGAATATTTTACCGGTATTGTGCGCATTGACCCTCTGTTTCAGGCAAGCGCTCCAGCACGGGTTGTAGGTGCTAGCGTTACATTTGAGCCTGGTGCCCGTACTGCATGGCATACTCATCCACTGGGCCAGACTCTGATTGTGACGTATGGTTGTGGATTAGTACAGCGATGGGACGGTAGCCAAGTCCAAAAAATCCATCCGGGTGACATAGTTTGGATCCCGCCAGGTGAAAAACATTGGCATGGTGCCACGTCAACTACTGCCATGACACATCTTGCCATTCAGGAACAACTTAATGGTAAGACTGCCGACTGGATGGAGAAGGTTAGTGATGAACAATATGGTACAACTCAAAATAAAAATTCGGATGAGATAATATGAAAGCTGCAATATTTAAGGGTAAAGGCTCCATTGGGCTTGGTGAACGACCAGACCCATCAATCAAAGCGCCGACAGACGCTGTAGTGCGTGTCACACAGGCGTGTGTCTGTGGCTCTGATCTTTGGGATTATCGTGATCAGTCAGACTATTTGCCAGATAGTACGATTGTTATGAGGTTCTTGGCATTGTAGAATAGATTGGAGACAAGGCCAAAAACATAACTAAAGGTGAACTTGTCATTGCAACGTTAAAATATTGCGATGGTAGGTAGGCACCCAAATTGTAAAATTGGAATCACATCCGCATGTGTTGCATGTGGTGTGGTGTATGGGGAGTCAATGGTATAGATTGAGGGCAAGACCAACATATTCATGTTCCCTTTAGCAGATGATACCTAGTAAAAGTTCTAGGTTCAGGCCATTCTGATAAAACATTGGATTCGTTGCTGACGCTTTCTGAACTCATGTGCACAGGACACCATGCAGCCGTATGGCAAATGTCAAGAAAGGTGATACAGATGCCATCGTCGGTGATGGGGCAGCGGGTGTTTGTGCTATCAATGTCTCCAAACGCTTGAGTGTGCAACGAATAATTGCCTTGAGCGAAAACCCCTCTCGTCAAAAGGTTGCTTAAGAATTCGGCACCACAGATATCATAACAGAGAGGGGCAAAGAAGAATACAAAGCTGTACTGGAGATTACTGACGGAGTCGGCGCCGATGCTTCGCTTGAATGCGTTGGTAAGAATGAGGCCATGCAGACCGCAATATCTATTGGACGATCAGGTTCAACAGTTGGTTATATGGGTGTCCCTCACGGTGTCCAGATACCTGTTCAATACTTTATCATTATATTAAGCGTATTTGGCTATAGTATATTATTGGGTAATTAATTCTAAATATGTATATCAAGTGATACAAAGTTAATTTGTATCTTTTGTTGTCTAGATGGAAAAGGTCGGCGGCGGCGGCGAGTAATACAATAACCAAATATTCATTATAAAACCTCGGCACAGAGATTATAAAGACCAATAACTTTCAAGAAAAGGCGCATTTGTTACTGGAGCAGCAAATGGCACTGATCGAGCTACTGCGATTGCTTTTGCACTGCAAGAAAGTGCTTGCGGCGGCGACGTCGATATTTCAGAGGAGGGGACCACGAAATGGCCAGCATGATTAAAGAGGCAGGTGAGCGGGCGTTAGCAGTAAGGTGTGATGTATATTAACTAGAAGATGTAAAGAGCTGTCCTAGATGGGCCATAGAAACCGTGGACGACTTGACTTTGCTTTCAAAAATGCAGGTGTAGAATAGAATCAGGCGCTAGCAGCAGAACTGCCAGTGAAGGGGGCGTTTGAACAATACTGACCTGTGCGGCGTATTTCTGTGCTTAAAGCACGAATTTTCTCTAATGCTCAAGCAAGGAGGCGGGTGGGGCGCCATCGTGAATACCTCTTCAGGTACGAGGCAGAGGCACAGGGTTCAAGGCGGAAGCAGCATATGTCACCGCAAAGCATGGCGTGATCGGTCTGACCAAGGCCCCTGCGCTTGTCTATACTCAGTCGAATATCCGCATTAGCGCCATGGCTCCTGAGAACATCGAGGTGTCGATGATCCAGCGCTTCAGCGGTGCACCGTTGAAGGCCGTCAACTGATGATCTCAGGAACCGATTGGAAGGATGCATCAGCCCCAAGAGGCTGTTGCTGTAGTCCGGTTATGTTTGGATGCGGCTTCGTTTGTAACCGGGCATACTATGGTAGTTGATGGAGGATAGACAATTGGATGGTGGCGATATATCGAATTTTTAAATAATTAGATCTCGGGATTGGCATATCATCAAAGAAGAGCAAAAAGTTGGTGGACAATTACGAAAGATATAAATCAAATGCAAAAATAATGCCACTTTAACTGATCTGCTCTTTAATGGATTCAAGACAACTCGGATCATCGAATCAGAAAATATGATTCTGGATATTGTTCAATTAAACGCCTCAACTATATCTCAAAATCTGCCATAACTAAAAAAAGCGACCGCTTTGAAACATCTTTTTATCTTTTTTCTTATTCTTGCAGCACTTGGTGAACAAAAGAGATTGCGATTGATCCTTCACCTACTGCAGATGCAACGCGCTTGATGCTGCCACCTCGTACATCACCCACTGCAAAAACTCCGGGTAAACTGGTTTCAAGTAAGTAAGGCTGCCTAGCAAGTGGCCATCCTGCCGTATTGAGGTCCTCTACCAAAAGATCACGACCGGTCTTGATGAAGCCTTTAGAATCCAGAGCCACACAACCATCTAGCCAACGAGTGTTCGGAGTAGCGCCCGCCATGATAAAAACATGATTGATGTCATGTGCCTCTGTCTGCCCAGTTTGATTATTTTGCCATACTATGGATTGAAGATGATCGTCTTCCCCTTCAAGTGCTATGATCTCTGTATGAGGATATAATGTAATATTTGGAGTCTCTTCTATTCTACGTATAAGATAACGTGACATGCTATTGGCCAAACCTCCAGATCTAACTAATATATGAACACGTTTTGTCGTCTGTGACAGAAAGACAGCCGCCTGTCCTGCAGAGTTGCCTCCACCAACCACAATCACTTCTTCTCCAGTACATAATTGAGCTTCCATGAATGTTGCACCATAATATACACCTGCACCTTCAAAGCGTGACAAGTTTTTTAATTGCGGTTTTCGGTACTCTGCTCCAGTTGCAACCACTATTGTACGGGTTGGAATTTGAGCACCATTTTCTAATTCCACTATGTATGGTTTGCGATTGCACAAAAGTCTTGTGCCTTTGGAGATAAGTATCTTTGCACCAAACTTTTGAGCCTGGTGATATGCCCTCGCTGCAAGCTCTTGACCCGATATGCCGGTCGGAAATCCCAAATAATTTTCAATTCTCGAGCTTGAACCTGCCTGGCCGCCGGGTGAATATGCATCGAGCACCAGAACATCAAGTCCTTCGGAAGCGCCGTATACTGCTGCGGCTAACCCTGATGGGCCTGCTCCTATTATGATTATATCGCGAACCTGAGTTTGGTCGACAGATTCATTGAAACCAAGACACTCTGCAATTTGTTGATTACTTGGATTGCGAAGAACAATTTTGCCTTGACATATCAATACAGGTATCTCTCTTGAGTCAATCTGAAAGTTATCCAAAAGGTTTTGAACTTCTTTGTCGCGTTCAAGGTCTATATATGAATACGGATGTCCATTGCGCATCAGAAACTCTTTGATACGGAAAGTACCGGATGAATGTGCAGAACCAATTAAAACAACATCGCCTGTACCTGATGCTACCAGCTCAACTCTGCGCAAAATAAATGCCCTCATAATGATTTCGCCAAGCTCTGCATCACTTTGTAGCAACCCCATCATATTTTGACGGTCAACTTGAATCACTTTACTAGGCTCGGTAGCATATATCCTAACTATAGATCGGCGGCCAGAAAGCATGTTGGCCTCTCCGGTAAACTCCCCCGAACCATGCAAGGTAACAAGAGTTTCAACTGCGCTACCCGATGGACGCACAACCTCAAGCTCGCCAGAAACCACCACAAAGAAAGGAACGGCGCTATCTCCCTGTTCTACTAACACTTCTCCCTTCTGAATCATTCGCACGTGTCCTCGCACTTCAATACGATGAATCTGGGATATAGTTAATTTTGGAAATATCTGCTCTTTACGAGCCCTTGTTATAGGAAGCCTCCATTCCTTTGAGGTATTATCCATAGATCTTATCCTCTGTTAATGCGGCTTCAAACATGCCGATCTGACCGTCTGTCCAGTAATCCCTATTCAATGTATGGTTCAAAACGTCAAATGAATAATGGTTTAGTTCAATCTGTGGTACAATGCTCTTTGTATTCATATTTGTATAATATAGTCTTTGTTATTATTCATTGTATTTGTCAAATTTACGACAAATTTTGTTTATTCTCCTTGTTGATTTAATCGATATAATAATTGAAAACGGTCAAGTCCGATAACCCGCTTTGGTAACTATATCCAATTGTTTGTCTCCATTTTCTATATCAGATAGTTTGCTTTCTCTACCATGGAATATATTATTTCGTTCTAAATAGCACTTTTCCATTATGCCTCGAATGATTTTTTTGCTAAATCTTCTCTCTTCTTTTTGCAATGTTAGATCGGGTAAATTTCAATGTTCAATTGATTTGATTTGAATTGATTGTCAGGTTACCGTAATTTTTTATTTTGTACTTCAATGATCCAATTTTATTTGCGAGTTCTGATGATATTTACAATTACGCATAATTCAAAATATGATATTTCAATTCTGATCAAAAGATTGTTGTCAGCTTTACTCGGGTATTTGACCTGAATGTTACCGTTATAATTTATTAAATAAAAAGTATATTTTGAATCAGATTTATTATATAAAATATAAATTTAATACGCCGTAAAAATATGGTATTGATATTTATTTTAAAATCAAATAAATTTTCCGTTAAATCTTGTTTTACTTTTTTCTCATTGTTGTTGTTATTATCTGCATCATTAATAGTGACACAATATAACAATTTCAATAAATCTTTTTTACCATTCTCAAATTCTTATTTCAAAGCTTTTGCACAATATTCTATCGCTCCAACTTCACCTTCTGGTCCAACAGTTAATGATCCAAACTTAAAAGTGCAAATAGTTTTTCCGACTTCTGGCAAAGGAAATACAAGTATGGCATTTTTAGCACCAAATGATATTCTTGTTTTAGAAAAAAATACAGGTAAAGTAGACAGAATTATCAACGGCAGGCTTTCGTCTACTCCTGTATTGGATGTTGCTGTTGCAAACTATATAGAGAGGGGCTTGCTTGGGATTGCTGTAGCACCCAATCTCACTTTGGATGGAAAAAGATATGTTTATTTATATTATACTCAGGCAGGTGGTGGAAATAAAGATGGAGATGAGTTTCTAGGTCTTGCCCCTCCAAAAGGAAATATGGTATATAGATATGAATGGACTAACAGTCAACTTATTAACCCAACACTATTGATGCAGCTTCCTGCTATACCTGGATCAACTGGACGTTCTGATCATAATGGAGGCAAAGTAGCAATAGGCCCTGATGGTAATATTTATGCTGTTATAGGAGAGGTAGGAGGCCATCAAACCAAGGCACAGAACGTAAAAAACGGCCCTCAAGCTGATGGAACCGGTGGCATCCTCAGGGTTACGCCAAACGGACAATCCGTTCCAAACAGCCCATTTGGAGATAAATCTCCGTTAAGCCTTTACTTTGCATATGGCATTAGAAACAGCTTTGGTATTGCCTTTGATCCTGTTACTGGAAAACTCTGGGATACAGAGAATGGACCTAACTATGGAGATGAAATCAACCAGGTAAATCCAGGATTCAATAGTGGCTGGAAGCTTATTCAGGGGTTTGCAAAAGAGTCCCATCTAGGGCACGGGCACACAACATCTTCTTCCTTAGTAAATCTATCAAGTAATGCTCAATATTCAGATCCAAAGTTCGAATGGGAAGATCCTGTTGGACCAACCGCCCTTGTATTTTTAAACTCGGATAAATTAGGTCCACAATACAAAGACGACTTATTTGTAGGTGATATTAACAATGGGAATCTATATCATTTCAAATTAAATGAGGATAGAACAAAATTGCTATATCCAAATGGTCAACCAATTGAAGACAAGCCTACTACGTCGGCACAGATTCCCCTGCTTAGATTTGGAGCAGGTTTTGGTGGAATTACTGACCTGCAAATAGGACCTGATGGTTTTTTATATGTTCTTGCAATTAATGGAGCGATATTTAGAATAGTTCCTGCTAGCTTTGCTGCTTCAAACCCGACTTCATATACTCTTTCTAACTTAGGTTCACAAGGTCAACAGCAACTACAGTCACTATCAACAATACTCGCTAACACAACCAACAAAGTTACAATTGTAGGGGTAAAAGGCAATCAATCATATGATCCAAATCCAATTAATATAAAGGCAGGAGATACAGTAACTTGGATAAATGCCGATGTGATAGCACATACAGTAACTTCAGGTAAGGATTATAATCGTCTTACTTCTGGTTTGCTATTTCATTCAGGATCCATCATAAGCAACACGGCTTATAGTCATAGGTTTACTATTCCAGGAATTTATGATTACCTTTGTTTGTTTCACCCTGATATGAAAGGAGAGGTAGTAGTGGTAAGCAAATAACTCGCAGACAAAAAAGTGATTGACATTTAGAAATGAATTTAATGCAAAGCTCGGGCAAATATAGAGCATAGAGAAAAGTTCCTCATACTATAGATTGATAGAGTTCAAAAAGGATTAAAAAACCAATATAAATCATCTTGTTGATCATTGTATTTACAGATGATCGGGATAGAAATAATATTATAAATTATATTTTAATCTGTAGACAAATTTTTTTGATTTATCGATAGGTCAAATTTTTTAAACAATGATTTAGGTGTAATATCGTTGTTGTTGTTGATGATGTTGTTTTTCATTCTTAATTGTAATTATTAATGCTTGTTCTAAATCCTGCTTTTGTAATTGTAATTATACGTTTTTTTAACAAGCTATTTTTGTGTATCCCATCCATTGTCAACTACATAGTCTTTTCAAAGTCCCAGGCAGAGAAAAACTTGGGGATAATTTCGATTACAATCTGGGTACCTTTTCTAGTATTTTCCATAATCATTTTTGCTAGGGGATGTTCAATATTACCAAGATATTTTACATTGATCTTTTCAACAATTGGTATGTTCCAGTCTATATCTTCAGATATTCTTGCTACTGCTTTTCCTTTCACTCCCTTGTATGGAAAGTTCTCATCATCTATAGAAAAGTAAATCTTATCAGGATTTCTATATATATTTTGAGCCTTCTTTGTCATTTTCTGAGTGGATACATACATCTTGCCAATTTCTTTATCATATAGAAACCAAATAGGCTGAATATTAGGAAAACCTTCTTCATCAATTGTAGCAAGCTGTAGGTTCAGTTTGCTTTCAAGAAATTTATTGACTTCCGCCCCTGTAACTGGATTTGGCATATTTGGAAAAGTTTGAATTATTTTCAATATCCTTTTATAGCCTTTTTTTGTTATAACTTTTTTCTTTTAATTATGTTTAATCATCATTTAAAATTGCAATTTGTCAAATCATTGCCCTAGTTTATTAGAATAAACTAATATGTGTAAAAAAACTAGTAATAATTGTGACAATTCTAGATATATCTGGATTTGATTACATGAATATACTATATAGAATTGATAAAACATAAAAAAAATCAGGCACAAAAAGCCTAAAGAGATTTTATAAATGCAGATATCGCTAAGATTTATGACATTCTGTATTATATTTGAACAATTATTTTATACATTATCTATAACTTAGATATGGTGTTTCGAGTGTCAAATAAAAATAAAGTAATTTTTTGTGTGATTCTCATTATAATTGAAACTCTCTGTTTTACAGTATATTTATATCATGGATTTTCTATTGTACAAGGTCAGATCCAAGATCATGGAAAGGTCTTTATAATGTACGGTGGATCTCTTGTAAAGATTTTTGAGAATTCTTTAGGCCCCTCTTTTCAAAATCAAACAGGATATACATATGTGGGAGAAGGAAAAGGATCGGTTCAAATCTCTAATATGATTGCTGAGGGATTTAGAAAACCAGATGTATTTGTTAGCGCCGGCACAATTCCAATCATGAAACTGATAGACAATAAACCGTCTGGGGTAGGATGGTTAATGAAATTTGCATCGGCTGAGATGGTAATTGCTTATTCACCAAAAAGTCACTTTTTCAATGATCTTGAGAAAGTTAAAACTGGACAAATACCATGGTATAATGTAATCTCAGAAAGCGGGTTTAAGTTTGGAAGAACTGATCCGTTGCTGGATCCAAAAGGATACAACATGATTATAACAGCTAAACTGTCAAACATTTACTACAATGACTCAACAATAAAACAGAGAACTTTGGGAGATGATAGAAACCCAAAACAGATATTCCCTGAAGAAACCCTTAATACTGTTTTAGAATCGGGCCAAGTAGATGCCATAGCTGCGTATAAACATGAGGCCATATCAAGAGGTCTTTTTTATATAACATTACCCCCACAAATCAACTTGGGTAATACAGATTTCTCTGAATTTTATAAAAAAGCTTCATACACAATTTCAAGTAATGACTACAAGACAGTATATGGAGAACCAATATATTTCTCAGTCACAATACCCGATTCATCCAAGAATTTAAACGGTGCAATTTCTTTTGTAAATTATTTGCTATCACCTTCTAAAGGAAAACTAATTCTTGAAAAACAGGGCTTGGATTATCTTAAAAAACCGATTATCGAAGGAAATGTTAGCAAAGTTCCTTCCAATATAACGAGTTTGGAAAAATGATATTAACAAAAAAAAACAATCACAAGTGTACCCATATCAAAATCGCAAATTTTCTTTTAATTTTAGACGTGGGTATAACTTAACAGTTTCAAATGTACAAGTACTTCGCCTTAACTGAACCAAGATATTGATTATAATGCAAACTGATAATAAATTTTTATTTTTTGCTAGCAATAAGTGCTCCTTTGATATGAATTTTTTCTTGATAATTAGCTACCTTGGCATTATTTATTGAGGCAGTAATTCGGTCATTAAACAGATTCGTTTCGTTTACGTTTTTATTACTCACAGGTATCAGATAACATTTTACGTGTGCTATTTTATTTATGTTACACAACCACTTCTTTTGCTTGCTTGTTATTATTAAAATCACGATAATAAAATCGAATGTTCTTAAAATTATCAACCATATTATCATTTACAATAGATATGCCTTCTTTCTCTAGTAGATCCTTTTTTTTACTGGCGCCAAACATGTATCCACCTAATTTGCCATCAGATTTTACTACTCGATGACATGGTACCTCCACAGGATTAGGATTATTTCCTAAAATTCTCCCCACCAATCTTGAATATGAAGGTTTACCCAATGCCTTTGCAAGATCACTATACGTGGAAACCCTACCTATAGGTATTTTCAAAAGCAAGTCATAAACATCAGTATCCCTAATCATGCAATTTGACATTTTTTTATTTTCATTATTCATATCCATTTCATAACCTTGTGTCATATTTAATATTAATAAAACATTGAAAATAATTATTACATAATCTTGTTGTCAAATAGTCATATTACATTTTATTTAGTTATGCAATATTTTAGTTTGTAGTAAGGGAGTCTTAAGCAGTTCATAATGTCTTCAACAAGGATTTAATTACTTTGGTTTTTGTATGTCATATATAACATGTCAATACTTAAATTTACTTTGGTTTTTGGGATTGTTTTGTCACTATCATTTTTATTATTATTTATAATATTCCCATCACTAACACCTGCAGGATTTGGACAGACAGTAAATAATACAAGTGGCATTCCACGGGCAGGCCCCACCACCTACTTAAAACCAGTTGAGGGCACATATTTTGACAATACAAGCGGACTAAGGATTACTTTCCCATCAGGATGGAATGGCTTTGAAACTATTGATAAAAACAATGTTAAAATCATATCAGTATCAAAAAAACCTCCACTGTCTCTTTCAAACATCATCGGAGAGAATTCTCCACTGTATATTTCGATAGAGATATCCCCAAATGGTATGCCGATTAACAGTGGTCAGCCATTGCATTACAAAAATATAATAAACTACAATGAATCTGATGCCGCAAAATCATGTAATTTGCTTTCCACAAACAATACTACAATTGATTCGTTGCGAGGTAAAGTAATAGCTTATTCCTGCCCATTCCCGTTTAATCCATTAATAAGAGAGCAAGTCAAGGCCATTGCAATTGAGAAAAACCAAACCAATTTAGCAATACAGTATATTGCCACTTCAGGATCCAATTACATAAAATATTTGCCGGAATTTGAAAAGGCGATCCAAAGCATACAATTTTCTAAATAAGATTTTCATTTAAATATATTTTTAAAGGTCCTGATTACATATTTTATTAAAATGTCTAGCCTCTTGCTATTTAGTTTATTCTTATTTTTTTCTTTCTACCAAGACAAAATAAGTAAGCATGCATTAAATCTACATTCCTGATCGCAGGTGTTCTTGAAGAAGCAGGTGCGAAGAAGAAGAAGAAGACGGCAGATGAAAACATGAAAACAATGTAACCAACAGTTCCTAGGCTTGAAGAAATCAAGCGCCGTCTGCAGTTTGAGAATTTAATTGTATTTAGAGGGCTAGTTTTTGTATGACTTTTAATTATCCAACCTTTACTGCTTTTGAACCGCATTTTGGACAGGCATTATCTCCATGTTCATATCCACAGTTCATACAGTAGAATTTAATCAGATTATATCCATTACCGTCTACACCAAAACCACTACTTCGATTAAAAGTCGACGATGACATCGACCTGTACAGTCCTTTAATTCCACCCCTGCCTTTTCTCTTTAATGCAAGATCTGTTCTGTATATATTGAGTAACACTAATACAAGTAACAATACAACAAATGATATAGGAAAAGGAACTACAAAAGAAATAGCTAACCCGATACCAATATATATAAATAACCAAATCAAATTGATATTGTTTTGAAATAAATTATTTTTATTATTTCCGATTTTATCTTTATTCATCTATTATTACTATTCTCCTATAATAGTATTATACACACATCAATATATTAACTTCATTGCAGGCGTTTGCAAATAATGCAATTATTAAAGTATCGAGCCTTTGACAATTGACAATTAATTTAAATAAAAGAAAGAAATGCAAACAAATATTTCATTGAAAATTGGTTAAATCAATTCCTAATCTAATCCATATAACAAATGGATGATAAAGACTTGTTAATAGCACCAATATCCAATATTTTATACCTTATAAAGATATTTTAAATTTCAGTGAAAATAATACTTTCCAATGCACAATTTATTTTATCCTCTTGGTCGGTAACCTGAGGACATATTTCTATGAGAATTAGTACAATAGCCGCAAAATCCTACAGTGCCTGCTCTACCATGACAGTTGCATTCACATTTACTTCCGATTGAAAATCTTTGTTTCACTACTATATATACTCTTCATAGTTTATAATGTTATGGATCTTTTGTTATTTTATAATTGTAATTCGGATCATATCATTTAATATTTGCACAGTTGTATGAATAGAGAATGGCTATTGTATTTGATATCTAAAAATACATAATAATAGGATTATTTAATTCACATCTAAAACAAAGATTATCTTATTAATAGTTTATTCTATAGATATATATGAATTATCAATTGAAGGAGTCAGTTGGAAAATAATATCCTTAAATTATAATTTGCTGTCTAAACCTAAAGACCTCGATTTACTATTGGAAAGAGTAGGCGATTCACAATATGTTTTATTAGGAGAATCAACTCACGGAACTTCGGAATTTTATAGATGGCGTTCTGAAATTTCAAAACGTTTGATTCTTGAAAAGGGATTTTCATTTATCGCAGTAGAAGGAGACTGGCCCGATTGCTTTGAAGTAAATAAATACATAAAAGGATTCTCTAAGTCAGGTAACAAGAGTGCATTTGATGTCCTTCATTCTTTTAATAGATGGCCAACATGGATGTGGGCAAACAAAGAAATGGTTGAGACTGTAGAATGGCTTAAAGAATATAACGATACGATAATAAATCAACAAAAATTATCTACGACTTTAGATAAAACAGTTGGATTCTATGGGCTTGATTTATACAGCCTATGGGAATCTATGGAAGCAATATTAGAGTATCTAAGAAAGACAGATCCTTCTTTGTTAAATAATGCTATCGAAGCATACAATTGTTTTGAGCCATATAATAAAGATGTGGAAGCGTATGCACGCGCAACAGCATTTGTTCCCGAAAATTGCGAAGAGAAAGTTATTGAAATTTTAACCGCATTACACAATAAATACAACTCAAACAATAAAACTGATGATCTAATTAAAGAGGAGTATTTAAATGCAGAACAGAATGCCATAGTGACAAAAGATGCTGAAAGATATTATAGAATAATGATGAAAGGAGACGTAAATTCTTGGAATCTAAGGGACACTCATATGATGGATACTCTGGAACGTTTGATGGATTTTCACAATCAAGAAAAAGATGGCAAAATACCAAAAGCAATTGTTTGGGCTCATAATACTCACATTGGTGATGCTCGTTTTACAGATATGGCAAAAGATGGGATGATAAATATTGGTCAGCTTGTCAGACAAAAGAAAGGAAAAGATAATACAGTATTGGTTGGATTTAGCACATATAGTGGCACAGTCATAGCAGCAAAACAATGGGGAGCCAGTATGGAAATTATGGATGTTCCACCAGCAAAAAAAGGAAGCTGGGATAATTTGTTACACGGCTCAAACAATAACATACATAATGATAAAATTATCTTTTTTGAAAAAGATGCTTTGGCTAATTCCACAAACGATAATGCATTTACAAAGAAAATGCAAACAGAAACAGAAACTATTGATGATGAAAATTATGATAGTAGTAGTAGTAGTAGTAGTAGTAGTAGAGGACAAAGAGCAATAGGAGTTGTCTACAATCCTAAGTATGAAAGATTTGGCAATTATGTTCCTACAATATTATCTAAAAGATATGATTCTCTAATATTTATAGACAATACTAATGCTTTATCCCCCTTGCATCTGCATCCAATAAAAAATAAAGATCTTCCCGAGACTTTTCCAACAGGAGTATAAAATATTATAGTTTAATTGTTTGTTGTCAATGATAATAATAAAGATCATGATCATTTAATTTATGATATTAAATGGGAACAGTTAGTATAATTATGCAACAAACAATAATTATTTCAAATTCCAAGGTAATATATAATTATAATTATTTTAGTAAAACAATTGACAATAGATTATTATACTCATAGGATGAAATAACTACTGAAAATTGCATCCATAAACTTTAAGATTAGAACTACGATTATATAGATGAACCTGATACTCAAAGAAAGGAATGCTTTGACCTACACATCATCCTTTGAAAAATCGAAGACTAGTTGAGTATTATCGACGAGGATATATTTGTTGAAAAATTACTGGATTTTTGCCTAACAAAACGACATTAAATGAATAAAATGATCTTATTCAATAAAAAAGAGAATAGTATTAAATGAAGAACACTTTTGAATCTAAGCAATGGTACTTATGTTGAAAATAGCCAATTAATAAAAAAAATTCATATTCTAATAACTTAACCATAAATCGATAAAGACTATCTTAAATATTTTACATATTATAATGCAGGTTTAATATAGCAATGAAATTAAATGACCATAATTAATATTCAATGTTCAATATGTATTCATAAACCTTAATTTTTTCAATAACTCAAGGTATCGGTTTTAATTTATCCTAATAGACATTTTAAAAGAAGTAAACATAACTTATTTTGATTAGTTATATACTATAACTTTACAATAATGTCTAGCGAATATGATAAAGCAAATATGATTCTTGAATTATACAAGATCTTTGATAGTCACAGAGACGGAAGGATTTGGGTTTTAGATGAATTAGATGCGAACAGCTATGAGGATTATCAACAAAAATATAAAGGGCATGCCATTGAACGGTCGTATTTTACTGCTATTTGTAGTTTCTTTGAGCTGTCTGGTGTTTTTATGAACCACGGGTTATTAGATCCAGACATTTATTTTGATGTCTTTAATCCGGGGCCTTTCTGGCACAAGGTAAAACCAATAGTAGAGGGAATGAGAGAAAAAAGACCCTATATATACGAAAACTTTGAAATTCTAAACAATAAGAGAAGCAAATGGGCAAAGAAGCGAGAAAAAGAACACGATGACAATAATTGGTAAATCACACATCATATGTTAAAGTCTATTGGTTGCCCTTTTTCTTTTGCCTTGTTGGCCAATTTGATACTACTATATTCAATTCAATAACCTTCCATTTGTATAGAGGCAAAGAACTTTTCTAATCTTTTGATTTTTGTCTTATCAGTGGTGACTTTATCGCATACAAATACAGTAACATACATCTTTTTCTAGATTTAGTGATTTGGTTTTCTACTCCTATTCTAGTCATGCCTTATTATTAATATAACCTCTTAACTCTTTTATTGCAACAGGCCCAATGCATTGCTATATTATGAAAATGCGTTGAACTCATAGTAAGAGTATTATGCCGTATATTAAAGAATCTATAGATATTAAGCTTGCCCGTGGGGATTGAGTTCCTTGTGGTAAGGGGGTTCGAATGCATTTAATGATAACGTAGTTTTACACACAAATTAGAATTAATTAGGTATTCCAGCTGATTTAGTAATAGAATATTATCAGTCTAATTCTTTCAACAGGTAAACTTTTTTATGACATATATCATAAACAGCTTATTTGTATATTGTCTTTGCGAGAATGCCAAAAGCTCAGGATCAGATTCGTTCTCAGCATTATCCATTCACTGAATTATAAGATTATGGATAAAACAATTAAATTTCATCTGATTAATTCATACATATTGCCGACATTTACATACTAGACATCGATGATCATAAAATTTCGGACCATTAGGTTCATTTCTATGTTCATTCTTCATATGAATACAATTCTTGCATATTACCAATTCAAAATTATCTAGTTTACTCACAATCTATAATTAGCATGATACATTATTAACAACAAATAAAGATATTAATTGCAGTAATATGTCCCTTCATTGCATTTAAACAAATGGTTCCTACATTAGAAATATCGACTAATAAGGATTATAAATTGATGGAATTTAAAACTATTTCTTATGTTTCAGAAAGTTTCAAAAAAAATCCTAGAAAATTCTTTAAAGATTTCCTCTACTTATGCATTAATATGAATTAGAATATGATATGAAAAGTTCCTTATTAATTGATTTTAATATACACTATATGTAATACTCTTAACACAGTTAATAGATTCCGGATGACTAAAAGAGTAAAGGTATATAATAATATCTTCAATTGATAACAATTCTAATCCGTGGAGACTATTAACAAATTTGACTTATTGTATGGGTTTGAATTCTTTAGTCTAAAAGAATTAATATTTAGTTGAAAATGTTAATAGAAATTTATTGATAAACAGTCCAATAAAATTTTGATTATAAATTAAAATTCAATGTACCTTATTCAGAGATAATTTAATGTTCTGCAACATTTTATGAAAAGTCAATATAATGTTCTGCGATGTATGAATTATTATGGCCTCTTGAGCAAATATGTTCTGGTTCTGAATTCGACAATGTCGATTTAAATTCTTTATGATCCTTTTGTTCGTCAATGTACTTTCCCTGAAAAATTACTCCACAAGTTTTACACTGTAACATAAGCATAGGCATTATTTGATCGTCATCTTCTCTATTGATAGTTAAAACGAACTTGTTATTAAAGCCGATTAAAAATTAAAATGTATGCAAATACGCGGCTGATAAATAAATAAATAAATAATGTTTAAATTAATGCAATAAATTTCATCAAGAATAGACAAATGATATCTTTTTACAGTATAGCTAGAATTCAAGAAACTTAATTAAAAATTCTTGTTGCATTTAATTGTTCGAATTTACCAATTAAATCAATTAGAAATTATATTTATTATAATTTCAACGAATAGTTCTATTAGAAATACTTAGTTTACGAGAATATCTCCAACTTCCATTATAGAAAATTTCTAAATGATTTGCTCCATCAGAATCGTATTTAATCATATTACTTCCATTCTTTGGATTAATAAGTTGGCTTCTTTTATGAATAATTTCAATTAGTTTTCTCGCATTAATATATAGAGTTCATCATATAAGGACATTGGAATAATCTTCAATAATAGAATTATTAAAATTTATCACAATTTTTTAAAAAACTTAAAATAAAGTTACATCTAGTAGACATAATAGATAACTTGGAACATATTTAAAAAATGGAACAGTCATAAGCTGCCAATGAAAGGACATAACTAATTCTTTATGAGATTATTTAAATGGTTCCTTATCACCTTTGTAAAAAATTTTCAATGGATTTTAATAGCATGGTGACCATTTATATTTGATATTATGAATAAAATTCAAACAATTGACTCTATTATTAATGAGTCGGAT
>JAICSL010000392.1 GCA_025936955.1 Nitrososphaeraceae archaeon | reverse complement strand
TAAGGCATCATTTCTGAAATGGGAACTTGTTTTATACTATTATTTTCTTCAAAAATTACTAATGTGTCCAAACCAGAACGTAAACTACTTTCATAAATCAATTGTTTACATATATGACAATTTGGACCAGTAATGGCAACAATATTTGTCTCACCATGATTTGCTGCATGTGCAAGAGCAACTGCTTCGGAGTGCATAGTTAACGTGTAGGTATCTGATTTATAAGAAGCTCCTGTGTACATATTTCCTTTATCTGTTAATACTACAACTGAATACCCTTCATTGGGATTTGGGAATGTATATTTTTTGGCAGCATCCCCAGCTGTCAATAGCTCTTTAGACTTTTCTTCAGAAAGAGGGGCAACTTTTTTTAAACTCATTCCTATATAATACTCAATTAATTCTACTGGAACAATATCTTTTATAGTTCTACTTCGATTTTGGAATCAATCCATTTGCCTTTCCATTTGGTCGATTCATTGGAAACATATATTTTGTCTGGAACTAGCTTATACATTCGAATAGGAGAGTTACCAAGAAAATCTTCTTTTGTCGTGAGCTGTATTCGTTCTTCATCATTCTGTGCTCCCTTTGCTGCATATGTCTTCAATGCATGATCTAACTCATCTTTAGATACTTCAGATGCTATTCCCTCAAGATATACTCCAAAACCTTCATCAGCATTTTCTATACCAAAGATCGAAGCAGCAACATTATTATTTTCTTCTATATTAGAAGAATGCCTTGTATCTTTTCTTGAGTACCAGTAAAAGTTGTAATGTTCATCATATACATAAAAGACAGGAGTACTCCATGGTTGTACTTGGTAAGAAGTGGCAAGAATCATATATCTGTTTGCTTCTAGTATTCGTTTTGCTCTTTCAATAAGTTTATCGTTCATAACGATTAATTTATACCTTTGAACTATAGCATATCTTTTTAGTATTCTTCACTATCAGAATAAGCTGTCCTTAAATTTTCAAGCCATGCAAGTGTCGGTTCAAACTGTGGATTGCTCGGGTCACCTAGAAATTTAGCCTCAATTTTCTGCATCAAACTGTATCTACCCGAGCAAGAGTTCGAACCGCCATAAATATTTGACTATTGTAACAATGTGATATAATTATTTTATGCAAAAAAAGACAATAGATATTCAGGAATATGAATTGCCAATTACCATTCAAGAAGAAAAAGAAGGCGGTTTTACGGCAGTGTGTTCTCTATGGGAAGACTGCTATGCTCAAGGTGAGTCTATTGAAGAAGTAATCAACGAAATTTCATATGTAGCTTCTTCCTTGGTTGAATTATATAAAGAAGAAGAAATGGAAATCCCTCTTAAACTAAAAAAAATAGAAAAGAATCAAAGTAGAGGGTTTAATCTAAATATTCCTCTTATTATTTCTGTTAATTAATGCATGTCAAATATTTCTCCGTTACCATATAGAGATGTTATAAAGAAATTACGAAAGTTAGGATTTGCATTTAGACGTGCTACTGGAGGATCACATGAAATATGGTGGAATGAATCAACTAAGAAAACTTGTGTTGTTCCACATCATAAAGAAGTGAAAGCTGGAACATTACGAAGTATTTTACGTCAAGCAGATATTACCGAGAAAGATTTTTTAGC
>JAICSL010000172.1 GCA_025936955.1 Nitrososphaeraceae archaeon | reverse complement strand
TTCGGTGAGGATGCAATAAGCACTGGGAAGGTTCAGCTACCCTTTGCTCTCATACTTCTAGTGTTTGGACCAACATCTGGCTTTATAATTTCAAAATTAGGTTCACTCAAACCAATTATTCTTGGTACATTCATAACAGCTAGTGGTTTTATTAGTCTATTTTTGTTCCATTCGACCGAGTTATTACTTTCTATAGATCTCGCAATTCTCTCAACTGGTTTATCCTTAACTAGTGTTGGTGCGATGAATGTAATAATACTTTCAACACCAAGACAATTTAGTGGAATATCTCTGGGTATGAGCAGTCTTCTGAGGATTATAGGCAGTTCAATTGGTCCAGCGTTGGCAGGTATGTATATGCAGACGCATCAAACATTATTGAATGTTCATGGAATGATATTTTTCTTCCCATCAGCAACGTCGTTTAACATGATATTTCTAACAGCAGTTGTAGTTTCAGCCTTTTCGATAGCATTGGCCATAATACTTAGACACCAAGTTCTAAAAATGTCTATACCAAATTTAGCCTGAGGACATCAACTAACTGCGAAAGAAATCGATTGTAGAGGGTAGCTATTTATTTTTTTATTTAACAGAGTATAAATTCTTAATTTTCTCTCGAAGAAAAGACTAAATGGTCTACTGCTACTCCTCTCCTTAAATATCTTCATGGGTTTTCATGTTAGAAAAGTAATACGAGGTTAATTATATTACTTCCCAAAAAATGTCATCTTTTCTAATAATCATCCTGTAGATAATGATCCGCAATGTCGCTAGCTCACTTTAATGTAAAACTAATAATTTAGACCATTGAAGAAATTCTAATAAGAAGGCTCAGAATAATGATGTAAAATACAATCCCTTTAGCATGGTGAACGATATGTAACTGTGTTTATAGTTGTTAAAAGCTATTGAGAGCATCTTCCCTTCATGTCAAGTTATTCGCATTGTGACAGCAGCCCCAGATGAACGTTTTTGTACCGGGAACAGGTACGCCTACGAAGCATTAGGAATCACAATGCGAATGTTAATTATTTTACCGAGTCTAATATAAACTAAAATTCAAAAAGAATTAATTACTTAATACCAATTAAGTCAAATAATACAAAGTTTTATACTACTTGCGGTTATATTTTGTGACTGATCCAAATAATAATAAGTATTATCATCTAAATTCATGGGTAACGATCGGCTTGAGTGGTGATATCTTTTAGCTATCGAACAGAGGCAAACTATCGTTAACTTATATAATTCTGGAATTCTTCCTGAAATAATAGCTATTCAAATGGATCTAACCGAAGAGAAAGTATTGCAAATTATCAATGAGGAAGGAAGGAACAAAGACGATATTATGAAGAAGAAGAATAACAAATACGATTCCTTGTCTACATTGTCTTCGATATCACCAGGTCCCAGGAAAGAATCCAAAGCTCCACTTATAACGAAACTGCAGCTTGATAAGATGGTCAATATCGATCTGGCTATAAAACTTGCTCAATCGCGAATGTGGAGGTCTCTGAAGGTAAAGTCTGACTTTGATATTTCGATGGAACAGACACAGAATGTTCTTAAGAATTACTCAGACTCTAAAACGATGTTTGTAATTCTCTATATCGACATCGTAGATTCTACCAAATTATCAATGACTCTTCCCGTAGATAGACTGGCAACAATAATTCAAGGATTTTCACAAGAGATGTCTATGATAATATCGGCATACGGGGGATATATTTTAAAGTACATTGGAGATGCGATTTTAGCATTTTTCATTGTAGATAGTCCATCATCAAATAATTTGTACTATCAATCTATTAATGCCGTTTACTGTGCATGTTCAATGATCAAAGTAATTTCTCAGGGAATAAATCCCATCCTTAACCAGTATGACTATCCTGAATTAAGTGTAAGAATTGGAATCGATCTAGGAGAAAATGCCATAGTCCAATTTGGATGGGATACTCATACGCTAGATGGAAAAGTTGTTCTAAAACAACCTCATTTCGATATTTTAGGTTATACAATAAGTATAGCAGCAAAGATGACAACCTTTGCTAAACCTGATCAAATTGTGGTGGGCCAACTAATTTACAATGTGTTGGAAGACAAACAAAAGTCAACCTTCAGACACCTAGCTATAAGCACTCAAATTTGGGATTATTTTAGTAGCAATACAGGCGGTGTATATCACATTTACGGTAGTATACAAAGACGAGGGTAAATCCTCCCTCTGCAAAGGCTAATAAAGAAAAATAATTATTCTTATTCGATAGTTGTGAAAGAGATAGTTTTTATATAGGCTTCTTTCTGCCAACCTGTCAAATCAAAAATCATCGACTGCATAAAAATGATTTTATGTTTGTATGAGGATAATTATCGTTTCAATGTAATTGATTTATCCCATGGACTTTAGTCTCAGATTAAGCCTAGCCAAGTAATCCAATTCAATGAACAATACTCTAATTCTACACGATTCCTACTTTTCTTAGCTATCCATGCTGAGATATTAATATAGCATTAGAAGTTAAATTAATGCAGAAGGAGACGAACCGGACTAAGTAAAGGCAACAGCCAATCTTTTATCATGATGAGATCTTAGTAGTAATCCTTTTATTTTCTTTTGGCGTTCAATATTTAACTATGTTCGAAAATAAAGGATTTTCAATGAAAATTGTAACAACTTTTATCACGATCGCATTATTATCGATAATATTTGAGTCATTCCTTTCTTACTCTGATGTCAGTATCAATATGGAAATTCCTGCAGCTTATGCCCAGGAAACTGAAAATGGTAACTCAAGCTCTTTTAGTATACACGGAGGCGGTACTGGTTCTATCACGTGTCCTGATGGTTCTTCGAATAATGCAGTTCTTGCCTTTGTGGTATCGGGAAATCAAAGTGTTGATAGATCTAAGGGTATAAAGATTTCGACGAGTAGATGGAATATCAATGAGCTTCCTTCCGATCAAAATCCTAATCCAGGGTTTGTCAGCGGATCTTTTAACATAGTGAATTTTAATTTGAGTCAGTATAAAATTTCTGGTCAAAAAGTTACTGAATCCCAGTTCTGCGAGCCACCAGTTTCAGTGCCAATCTCTCTGAGTGGGGCCTGTGGTCAAAACGTGGGGATAACAGTGCAGTTTGAATCTAATAATCCAATTTTGATGACAGGAGGGTCTTTCACTGGTGAAGTCTCGTGTTCACGTTAGAGCAATAATTCATTACATTAGGACGAAAAAACAAATAGTATTATATGAAATTGATTATAACATATATTGATATAATAAATGAGTAATACAAATGCATCAGAAGAAAACGTAGAATCACCTTCTACTTACGGGAATGAAGCCTATACACAACATAGAAAGGAAGAAAAGAAAAAACAGGAGAGTATGAAAAATGCTCCCTTACAATCTAACGATAGTGATAAATTATAGCTCTACTTGATACAATTTTTTAATCCAATCTAGATAGAAATTAAACTGTAATATGATAAACTTAAAGCCTTTGTTTTTTCGAAAGACTATCAAGACTTTAACTCAAACAGTGGACTGAAACTATTCAAAGGTGAGTTTACTCTCAAAAATATGAAATCATTGACTCAAGTTCATGCTTAAATTATAGACTTAATTATAATATTGAGACAACTAGAAGTTCGAGATTGAAGATTGAATATCTGTGCCACGCTTTGAGTGAAATGATTTATGGTTGTGAGGACAATTCTATGCTTGTTTCACTTTTTGGGCTTTCAAAATGATCTAGAATGAGAATCACTAATATGTCAACCATAGTTAGCAAAAATTCCGATGGATCATCCAGAGAGAAAAAACTTATACAGAATTTCTTTGATTGTAGTCTAGAACGCTCCGTTCATTTCAACTCTAGGTAAATTCAACCCTTGACGAAACAGATAACAAAGTAGGTGATGAAAGTATGCTAAAGCGAATGAACTCGCAACAAAAACTGTAATCTAAAATGGAATATCATTAATTAAATATGGATCTAAAAATGCAAACATCCTAGAAAATATCAGATAACAAGTTACTTATGGTTGGTAACGGATATTTCAGTGTGTCTGGATACCGAAGATAATTCGGTTTAATTATGGAATGGTGAACCACTTACAAAAATAATTTATTAATCGTATACAAAATACCTGAAATGGTTTATACCTTCTTGTTCAAAAAAAATATACTATTTCCCTAATATTATCAGTGCTTACTCTGGATTTTATTTGACCAAATATTTTGTTCTTCCTAAAGGCTGTTTACAATATTTCTTATTTCATCGAAGCAATTAAATCTTGTTTGCAATAAACAATCACCTATCAGATCCTTATGTAGACTAATATGACACTCTAAAATATTTTATGATTAGCTATTGACTATCACGTTTGAGGTTCTTTGTATAGGATATGAGCTGCTCTGGGGTTCAACTCGAAACACCAATGCTGAATGGATTTCCACGAAAATTGGACAAATTGGCGGGCTAGTGATTAGGATAACAATCATAGGAGATAATATAGATCATATAGCTTTAGCGATAAAAGAATCGCTTACTAGAAAGCCAAACTGGATAATCATTACTGGTGGTCTGGGTCCAACTTATGACGATAAGACTTTGGAAGGACTTGCTATTGCTCTGGGAGTTGATCTTTCATTGAGCGATATTGCTATTGAAATGTTAAAGAAGAGCTATTTGAGAAACTCATCAAATTTCGA
>JAICSL010000344.1 GCA_025936955.1 Nitrososphaeraceae archaeon | reverse complement strand
TTTCCTTTGATATGACGGACTTATTGTAATTTATTTTTGGTATCTTTTAAAGTTTGGGCTATTATAAGGAGATGTAAAACCAGAGAATTCCTATTGAATAGAAATAAATTTCACCTCTTGATATTCGAAAAAGCATCTATAAACGGGGATCATTTTATAATTAGATAAGATTAAGGAGTGCTTTAGACCCAAAATTTTTATTTTGCGCTTGATATTTCTGTAGATACTATCTTGAAAGAGGAGAGGGATATCAGGCTAAGAATCCAGATGCTGCAAACACAGGCCAAGACTTTAGCAGAGATCCTAGGAAAAGCCTTATCGAAGAAAAATAATATAAAAACAGAAGCTATGATTCAGGCATATTCTTCTAGACTCGTCAATATTCGCGATAAAATAGAAGAACTAACATGGGTACTAAATGAAAAGCAAAATCCTTATTCTAATTCAAATATTCTTCTTGAGATTTATCAAATAATTTTACCCAATAGTAATCGAAAGGAGTCATTAACCGTCAAACAGATAATAGAGAAACTAAAAACCCGAGAACTGACTATGGACGACCTACCATCCGATGTTAGCAATAGAGTGAGACGTGCTGGATTAGGATTAAAGAATTCAAATTAAGATTTTTGGTTGTTGGCACGTAAATTAATTTAAACTTCGATCAGTAGGTAACGTTTCTAATCATGCATCAAAGCATTCTCATTAAGATAACGTTCAACTCTAATAAATAGCGAAAGTAAATAACCTATTACTCTGGATATGGGACATCATTTCCTGGGATATTATTTTTACTTTATTTTACTTTGTTTTACTTTACTTTACTTTTATTCAGTCTTGATATAAGCACTTGTGGATTTGCAATATATATTGGCCTTTTTCCATTCAATACATTTAGCAAATTAATAGCAGATATCTCAGCCATTTTCGTCCTAGTCAAGAACGTAGCGCTACCTATGTGTGGCAATAACACGACGTTTTTCATCTTCAATAGAGGGCTAGTCGAAGGTAACGGTTCGCGTTCAAAGACATCTAGTCCAGCACCTGCTATAGAATGCTTCATTAACGCCTGAATGAGATGTTTCTCGTTAATAATCGATCCACGAGCAGTATTAATTAAAAATGCAGTATTTTTCATTTGTCTGAAAATCGATTTATCAATCAAATGGAAGCTCTCGTCATTTAACGAACAATGAATAGAAAGAAAATCGCTATGTTCAGCAAGCTCATCCATAGTTACATATTTAGCACCTAGCTGCTCATCAATCTGGATATTCCTACCAGATCTGTTATGATAGATGATATCCATATCAAAACCTTTCGCTCTACGAGCGACTGCAGATCCAATTCTACCTAATCCTAGGATCCCAATGACCTTTCCATATATATCAGAACCCAATAGAAGATGTGGATCCCATCCTTTTTTCCATCTTTTGCGGGTAACTAAATTGTGTCCCCGAGTAATCTGTCTCGACGTCGCAAGGATTAGCGCTAATGTAAGGTCAGCAGTTGCTTCTGTGAGCACGCCTCCGGTAGTAGTTACACAAATCCCTTTTTTGGTAGCCTCCTCCAGATCTACATGATCTACACCAGTACTGTAAGTGGAAATTACCTTAAGTGAAGGTCCTGCGGCCTCAATTACTCTGGCATCTATTGTATCTTTTAATGTACAAAGTATTGCATCTTTGTTACGTACACCTTTTAATAGATCGTTCCGAGCGGATTGGCTTTCATTGTCATTTAAAAAAACATTACACTCTTTTGAAATCAGAGGTATTGCTGGATCCAATATTTGTCTTGTTACATAGACATTCCATTTTTTCAAATTCATTTTTTCATTAACTTTATTTCAGATTCGTTTGAAAGTATAATAACTCTTGTTAATTGTTTTATAATAATCAGTATCATATTGCCACCATTTTCCTTTCAAGTTTGTACTATAAATTTGAAAATAGGGCAATATTATTAGGAATGAAATATAAATACAAGAGATATGATATCATAGTGGACTTTCAGTCTCTAATTAATTTATCATCTGTAGAGTCATAATAATTCTCTCGATACTTCACAGCATTCATGGAAAGATTTGTAATTTTTATGTTTTAAAAGGCTTGGTAGTATGTTAGCATAGTAAGATAGTTTTAGCATAGAAGAATGTGGTCAACGTTAGGGTATTGAGATCCATTTATTGAAATCCCACATAGATATAGTTAATTCGTAGGAATATCGTATAAATAACTTGCCAATAAACTAAAATACTTTCGTGCGGACAGTTGCAACAAGAA
>JAICSL010000049.1 GCA_025936955.1 Nitrososphaeraceae archaeon | reverse complement strand
CATTCTTATTTTCCCCACATTGATTTTCAAAACAGATATCATTTGAACAATGCTACTCCAAATGAATCCATATAGTCTGATCCAAAAGAAAATCGTTAAATCTTTATACTGATAATAATATGTGGCCAATGGGTTATCGCTTAATTAATGATACAACTATTGACCGTCTGCGTGAGTTTATTGAAATGCTGAATGAAGAATCAGAAAATGGCTCAGTGATAGTTGTTGAAGGAAAAAGAGATGTCGAAGCTCTATATCGTGCAGGGTATAATGGGAACATTACTGTATTTAATCATTTCAAAGGTATAATAGACTTTGTCGATAATCATTATGATCTTGGCAGGAAAATAATTTTACTCTTAGACATGGACAGAACAGGAAAATATTTAACCAGAAAACTTTTTACTCAATTACAGTCTAAAGGAAATAACGTAAGTCTTTTTTATAAAAAAACTCTAGCAAAAATTACTAGTGGAAAGGTAAGACATGTAGAAGATCTTATTACTTATGTACCACATCTTTCAGGGATTACTGGAAGTAGAAAAGATCTTTACTTTTATATATGATATTTGTAAAATAAATGAAAAATTTCCGAAGATAATTAACAATTTAGTTATTTGCTATATTATATCAGAGGTCAAAGCACTTATATTCAAGCCTTGCCCCCATAATTTCACTTAATAGTATGAGGATATGAAATTGCCTAGCACAGGTATTGTAAAGTATCACGTTAAACTAAAATTTGAAGTTGACGGATTAGTTGAAAAAGCAGATATCATCGGGGCCATCTTTGGACAAACAGAGGGTCTTTTGGGGCCTGAAATGAACTTGAATGAATTACAAAAAGTTTCAAAAGTTGGTAGAATTGAAGTGAATGTTGATGTGAAGTCAAACATGGCCAAAGGTGATGCTCTCATTCCAATGAGCACTGATATTTCAACGGCTGCACTAATTGCAGCTGCGATTGAAAGTATCGATAAGGTTGGACCCTTCCAAGCGAAATTTGTGTTAGTTGGGATCGATGATATACGTGCAATAAAGAAAAAAGTAATTGTTGATCGTGCAAAGAGAATTGTACAAGAGTGGGCAACAAAGACTATAAGCGAAGGTGAAGAAATGCTAAAGGATGTTTATGATGCAAGTAAACCTGGTAAGCTTACTACCTTTGGCAAAGCTCAGCTTGCATGCGGTACGGGTGTATTTGATGCTGAATGGATCATTCTTGTAGAAGGTCGGGCAGATGTGATAAATTTATTGCGTGCAGGTTTTGATAATGCAATTGCCATAGAAGGAGCAAAAATAGACGAGACTGTCACAAAGCTTACGGAAGGTAAGAAAGTGATTGCATTTCTAGATGGTGATAGAGCAGGAGACCTGATTTTAAAGGAATTACATGGATTGGTGAAGATAGATAAAGTCTTGCGAGCACCTATAGGTAGAGAAGTCGAAGAATGTACGCCAGTTGAAATTACTGAAATTTTAAAGGAAGCAATACGACTTCCAGACATTGATAGACAACAAGCAGTGGAAGGACAGCAGGCGCAACTGCTTCAACATCAGGCAGATCGTAAGTCAACGCAAAAAGATGGTGCACACGAGGAAACTGGAGAAGACTCCACACCTCGAGATCCGTCTTCTGCTGCTACTGTAACACAAGAAGAAAATCCAGACATTATTTTGACTATTAAAAACGTTTATTCTCAGATCAATGAAACTCTAGAAGCAGTCATACTAGATAATTCACTGAAAACTTTGGTTAAAGTTCCGGTATCGGAAGTTGTAAAGAAGCTCGGTAATACAGAAGGAGCCAAGATCCTAATACTTGATGGTATTGTAACTCAAAGATTGGTCGATGCAGCAGATAGGGCGGGAATTGAATATATAGTAGGTCACAGAACTGGAGAAGTTAAGAGGTCTAGTGATCTCAGAATTAGAACTTATGGAGATATGGGTATAAGCAACTAGTGATGTCAAATATTAAGTTACAACACATACTTACTATTACTGAGCTTCTGGCATTAGGTGCCCGTTATAATTTTGTTGAAATAACTACCTCTGGTCTAGCCAAAGATATAAAGAAATCACAGCAAGCAGCATCGCATCATCTATTGGACCTTGAAAACGCTGGTTATATAGAACGCCTTAGAGAAGGTCAAAGATTTAAGGTAAAGATAACATATAAGGGATTTTCAGAAATTGAAAATCTATTAGTGAGATTGAGATCGGCTGTTGAACATCCTCCAACTGCAATTAATTTGGAGGGAAGAGTTATCTCTGGTATGGGAGAGGGATCCTATTATATGTCCTTGTTTGGATATCGTAAACAATTCAGAGAGAAACTCGGTTATGAACCATTTCCAGGTACCCTGAATTTAAAACTCGTAGATCATGCCTCATTAACTGCAAGACGTGAAATCAGTCAGTTACCCTGTATATTTATTAATGGATTTAGTGATAACACAAGAACCTTCGGTTGGGCAAAATGTTATCGTGCTACTATCAACGATGATGCTATGACTAACGCAGCAATACTGATCTTAGAAAGAACCCATTATGACGACAGTACTTTAGAAGTTATTGCACCAATTTCTATCAAAGACACTGTTGGTATCAAAAATGGAGATAAAATCAAAATAAGCGTCCAGATTACTCACAATACTACAAACGGAACCTCAAATTCGATAAAAGGCACTGCCTAATTCTTGCTTTATCTTTGAACTTTTTGTACCTGGAATCGGTGAATTAAGTCTTATTACTCTTATGTTCATATTTCTCTTTCGACAATTCTCTGCAATGTCTTTTTCACTGTGGGCTTGATCATAACCTAATGCAATAATGTCAGGTTTTACATATTCGACTGTATCATATAATGTACCTTCCTTTCCTATTATTGCTAAATCCACAAAACTCAAAGATGATACCAATTCCTTACGCAAATTTTCATCATGATATATCCTTCGATTTTTCTTTATCTTTACTGCAGTAGACATCCTGGCGACTACAACTACTAATACATTACCCTGTTGCTTGGCTGCCTTTAAAGTGTGAATATGACCAGGATGTATTAGATCAAACACTCCTCCTACCAGTACGACCTTGAGCATATCTCTTCCAATAAATGTAAGTTTTGATCTATCTTCTTTCTCTATAAAACCATAGTCTGTAAGTTTTTGAATTCTAGAATCAAAAATCTCTTGACTTATAGGAAGCATGGATTTAATTCTACTGTAAGCACAAGTAACTGGATCTGGATCTATATTGCTTATATAGAGCGAAGTAAGTATTGCTTTATCCATTAGCTCCATTACATAATACCATACTTTCAGAATACATAATACTTTTTGAAAGCATCATAGTATAGAATATATAATAATGTGAATTGAGGACAATCAGAATAATCAACATCCAATACTACTACTACTACACATACAAATTGTAATATAAAAAACACTAGCCTTCAATTACTTCTGTCTCTGCCAAACTAAAGTTAGATTTAGACTATATCCTTGCTCTAATAGTAATCCGTATTATTTTATTCTATAAATAGTATATTTTAGTTGAGTTATTATATGTTTAACTTATGATAACGCCAGTGGAAAAACCTTCAATTCACGTTGAACCTCATATTAAAGAGAGTAATTACATACGAGATCTTGTATTTGGATTTGGCGACGGTGTGAATACCTCATTGGGAATTGTAGCCGGTGTAGGAGGCGCTGAGGTTGCAGCTAGTTTTGTAATTCTTGCGGCTCTGGTAGGAATGTTCACCGGCGCTAAAGCAATGGCTGTTCAGAATTATCTGGCAGTAAAATCTCAACGGGAAATATTAGAATCGGAAATAAAGCGCGAAGAATTCGAGATAGAGAATGTACCTGAGAAGGAAAGACAAGAAATAGAAGAAATATATCAAGCAAAAGGATTCCGAGGAGAGGAACTTAAGAATGTCGTTGATAAAATAACCTCAAACAAAGATGTATGGTTGAAAACCATGTTAACTGAGGAATTAGGACTTAATCTTGATATCTTGGGAAGTCCGCTAAAAGGAGCTTTAGTGATGTTCGGATCCTTTCTCCTTGGAGGAATTCTTCCAATTATCCCTTATTTTATAGTTAAATTTGGAATTCTATCCTCCGCTAGTGCCATAGGAATAGCAATTGGAATAAGTGTAATATCCTCATTTATAGTAGGTGCAATAAAAGCGCACATTGCAAAGAAAAATTGGGTAAAAGGTGGTATAGAAATGGCTGGATTGGGAACAGGTATAGCATTAATTGGCTACGGTATAGGTTCTGAATTAAATAAATCTAATATTATAAATGCACAAATCGGAGTGAAATGATGACCTTATTATCCATAGGAAGGGCGGCTTTCATCCAATTTGGCACACAAAATTAATATTCTTTATACGTTTCTAATCTCAAGCATTGTATGAACATCTTGATGCCGCAGTTTGTATTAACTCAAATTCTAATTATTTCATTGCTTGTAAAGCAATAGCACAAGAAATTCAAAATTATGGATGTCTGTCTATAAAAGAAGTACTGCGAATCAGGAAGAATATTTCGTCCAAGTATGATCTTAATACCTTGCCAAAAAATGAACATATTATCCAGTATCTTCCGACTAACAGCAACTATCGTAATACTCTGATGGTCAAGCCGCGAAGATCTGCATCAGGAGTAATTGTAATTGCGGTAATGCCCAAACCCTACGATTGTCCACATGGTAGGTGTATATATTGTCCTGGTGGAATTGAATATAATACTCCTCTGAGTTATATCGGAACTGAGCCTTCTACCAAAGCTGCTCAAATGTTTGAATATGATCCATATAAACAGATTCAATATAAATTAAAACAACTCTACGATAGAGGACATGATGTCGGTAAAGTAGAGCTGGTTATTGTCGGAGGTACTTTTCCCTTTATGCCTGCCGAATACCAAAAAGGATTTGCAAAATCATGTTATGACGCGTTAAATGGAACAGAATCATCTGTAAATTTGGAACAGTCTATCAAAATAAATGAGAATGCGAATATTAGATGCGTTGGATTTACTGTCGAAACAAAGCCTGACTATTGTAGGCGTCATAATATTGACTTAATGCTTGAACTAGGAATTACTCGGATAGAGATAGGTGTTCAAGCATTGCAAGATGATGTTTACAGAGCTGTAAATAGGGGACATACGTTAAATGATGTGGTAAATGCTTTCCATCTTGCACGAGATGCTGGTTATAAAATAGTTGCTCATATGATGCCAGGCCTACCCCATTCATCGCCTAAAAAAGATATACAAGATTTTAAAAAATTATTTCACGATGAACGATTCAAACCAGACATGCTAAAGATTTATCCTACATTGGTGATAAAGGGAACTGGCTTATACAAATTGCATAAAAGTGGAAGTTATTGTGCTTATTCTGACAATGATTTAATAGATATTCTAGTAGAAGTAAAAAAAATTGTCCCACCATGGGTTAGAATAATGCGAGTCCAAAGAGAAATAGAATCAAAAGATATTGTAGCTGGTCCGAAAAGTGGGAATCTCAGACAGATAGTCCTACAAAGGTTACATGATGAAGGTTTAGAGTGTGGTTGCATAAGATGCAGAGAAGCTGGTCTGCAAGGAAGATGTATAAATGAAGACGAAGTTGACATGAACAGAATTGATTATCTTGCTTCAGGAGGACAGGAAGTATTTATTTCTTTTGAAAGTAGTGATAAATCGTCTATTCTAGGATTTTTAAGATTACGAAAAGTTTTAAATTCGTTTAGGAGCGAACTTAGAGGTAGAGAAGGTGACGTTGACAATTCTTCTGCAGTTGTAAGAGAATTGCATGTCTATGGCCAGATGTTGAACCTGGGAAAAAAAGGGAATGATAACTCTTGCCAACATAAAGGATATGGAACACAATTAATGCAAGAAGCAGAGAGAATTACTAAATATGAATTCGGTCTGAACAAATTAGCAGTCATTAGTGCAGTTGGGACAAGACAATATTATAAAAGACTGGGTTATGATATGGATGGGCCTTACGTATCAAAGGTTCTTTAAAAATGGATGAAAAATTCGAAAGTGTAATAGGAAAAGGTACCTGGATTGACAAGGTAGCTGATACGCTTGTTAGACGTGAAAAAAAACTAGACCGTAGTCTTGATCTCATTAGAGTAGAAAGTGGCCTAGGAGCTTCTGGAATTCCTCATATAGGCAGTATGGGGGACGCAGTCAGAGCATATGGAATTGCATTAGCTCTTCAGAATTTTGGCTACAGAGCAGAATTATTGGCATATTCAGATGATATGGACGGATTAAGAAAGGTACCAGATGGCTTACCGAGCTGGCTTAAAGACCATATAGCACAACCAGTTTCGAGAATCCCTGATCCTTTTGGTAGTTGTCATAAATCCTATGGTTCGCATATGACCAGTCTATTATTGGATGCCCTTGATGCAGCTAGAGTGAAATATTCTTTTCAAAGTGCTTCTGATGCATATAAAAACGGACTTTTGGTTGATCAAATTGATGCTATTTTACAGCAAGCCCCATTTCTTGGTAGAAAAATCGCAGAGCTTAGTGGCCAAGAAAAATATACCGATACACTTCCATATTTTCCTATATGTCAGAGTTGTGGTAGATTATACGTTGCTAAGGGGCAAAGATACCTATCAAACGAAAAGAAAGTATTGTATATATGTTCAGGCAGTATTATTGGTAAACATCAACTAAGCGGCTGCGGATATTCTGGTGAAGTTGATATTCGAAAGGATGAGGGAAAACTAGCATGGAAAGTAGAATTTGCAGCTAGATGGATGGCTCTTGATATTAGATTTGAAGCGTATGGAAAAGATATTATGGATTCAGTAAAGGTTAATGACTGGGTCGCATCGGAAATTCTTGGCTACGCTCATCCCCTACATTTGAAGTATGAAATGTTCCTTGATAAATCAGGAAAAAAGATTAGCAAGTCATCAGGCAATGTCTTGACTCCACAAATGTGGTTAAACTACGGTAGTCCGGAATCTATTTTATTGTTGCTTTTTAAGCGTGTAACAGGGACTCGTCATGTTGGATCAGATGATATACCAAGTCTGATGGATGAATATGATTTGTATGAAGATTTGTATTTTGGTAGATTCAAAGAGGATAATCAGGCGAAGTTAACGAAAATGAAAGGACTTTATGAATTTATACATCATTTGAACCCACCAACACATCCTGAAATACATATTCCATTCCGAATTCTCGTGCAACAAGCTACATTATTTGCCGGGGCCGATAGAATCGACAAAATATATAGTAGACTTGTAAAATATGGTATGGTAAAAGAGAAAACAGATAACCTGATAAAGAGAATTGAGCTTGCTTCCAACTGGGCCCATGATCATAGCTTTGACGGGCAAAGATTCGAATTTGAAATGAACGATAATCAGAAAAAAGCAATTGCAGATCTGATCGAGTCTTTGAAATCATTTATCGGTTCAGAGCTGAACCCATCATCTCCAAAAGACTTACAAACCAGAGTTTTCGCTATTGCCAGAGATAATACACTCGAACCAAAAGAATTCTTTGTCTTGCTTTACAGAATCCTTATAAATTCCGACAAGGGACCTCGAATTGGAAACTATTTGCTAGATTTAGGGGTAGAACGCACATGTAGCGTGCTCAAGAAATATCTAAACAATTAGGCATTAGGACAGATAAAATAGATCACTTTTATATATGATAATCGAATAATCTGTATAATTGAGAAAATTCGCTCAAAGGTCTCCCATGATAATTATCTCTGGTTCATGCATTAACTTTGAGAGAGAAAGACACAAGATAATGGAACTTGTTGGAGAACTTGAATGGGGAGCTCACAACACTAGTAACTGTGAATGTTATTCTAATGGCAACGCTCTAGGCTGGGATTTCTTTTATCTTTGCTTTGATCCGTATTTTATAGAAAAATTACTCGAAGTTCATCCAGATATAGAGAAGCAAGAAGGTAATATGATCGAGCAACAATTTGTTCTGTGGCTTTCAAAACATTTTAAGAAAAGAAAACTAGAATATTATTTTAAGCTAAGCGATGTGCCACACGAAAGCACGAAAGGCTTTAGACTAAATCCAGATCACTATCGTGATGAAAAGGAACTTGAAAAATATAGGTAATGATGTGCTGGCTAGTATCTAGTGATTCTACCGCTAATACTTTAAATTTTTCAGCTCTAATTTTTTACGCCCCTGCGTGTTTCTCGGTAGGTTATTCCATTCAGATCTCATATGCCTAAGCTTACAAAAGATGACAATTTAATAGATTAATAAATTGCTAGGAAGACTTGAATACAATAATAAATAAAATGTGTTTGTGTTTAGAACCCTGACGGATAGTCGATATTCAATAAAATCATGATCTATAATACAATGAGAAGTATTCTAGATTTTGCCAATCTGTTGATTTAGAATTGGCTTGTTTCATTTCATCGTCTCAATATATTCATACACAGTAAACTAAATAATGAAATGATAATTTCATTGATTAAAAAATAGATTAATTATTCTACACTTTTATTATTAACAATGCTAAGTTATTTCTTGTATTAACATTTTAACGGTGTTTATATCAAGGTCAAGTTGCTCGGCAATCATATCTTCTCCTATGCCTG
>JAICSL010000284.1 GCA_025936955.1 Nitrososphaeraceae archaeon | reverse complement strand
TAGTATCGAGTATGTGGATCATGTTCTCGATCTTCTACCATCTCCACATCTAACAATAAATTATATTAGTAATCATAAGATTAATCTCCCTTTAAGAACTTATCAACATAAAGCTCTCGGAGAGTGGACTAAAGCTGGAATGAGAGGATGTATAGTACTGCCTACTGGATCAGGTAAGACCATTATTGGAGTAAAAGCAATAGAGACTGTAAATTCAGCTTCACTTATTGTTGTGCCTACACTCGACCTTATGGATCAATGGGCTTCTGTTCTTAGAAAATATTTTACAAATGTAAAAATTGGAAATTTAGGAGGAGGAATAGATGACATAGAGGCAATTACTATTTCCACATATGATTCAGCTTACATACGTGCTTCAAGCCTTGGTAACAAATTTTCATTGATCATATTTGATGAGGTACATCATCTAGCTGCGCCTGGTTATAGGTCAATAGCAGAACTCATGGCGTCTCCTTATAGACTAGGACTAACTGCAACAATAGAAAGAGAAGACGGTATGCATATGGATCTCCCAAAGCTCGTCGGAGGAATAGTGTTTACGATATCTCCTAACGAACTTGTTGAGAAAAAACATCTAGCTCAATATGAAGTTGAAAGAAGACAAGTAGAAATGGTTTCTGATGAAATATACCAATACAGAAAAAATTTTGAAAAGTATCAGTACTCACTAAGAAGACTTGGGTTTAGGTTTCCCATTCGATTTGAAAAATTGATAATGATTTCTGCTAAGAACAAAATTGCCAGAGAGGCATTGTTAGCCAGAAACAAAGCAATGGAAATAGCATTAAATAGCAGATCTAAAATAGAAGAGCTACGAGAAATCCTTACAGAGAATAAGGGAATTAAGACTATAATATTCACACAGCATAACAGCCTAGTTTATCAAGTATCAAATACTTTTTTGATACCTTTTATCACTTATAAAACAGGAAAAGAGGAAAGACAGAATGTCCTGAAAGGCTTTAGGGAAGGAAGATATAATGCGATAGTTACATCCAAAGTTCTAGACGAAGGTGTAGATGTTCCAGATGCTGAACTTGGTATTATCCTCAGTGGGACAGGTAGTGGACGGGAATTTATTCAACGACTTGGAAGACTGTTAAGACCAAAACCTAATGTAAACAAGAAAGCTAAGTTAATAGAGATCATATCTGCGGATACACGGGAGATGGGCACTAGCGCAAAGAGAAAGAAAGCCCTATACAGCGAAGGTGTGACTAATAGTAACAAATTGGTGAAAGAATTAGGAAATAAATGAGACTGAATAATAAGGTATGCTGCCACTTCAATTACTTAGAACAAGAATAACAGAGAAGGGAACAAACATTGTTCCGCGATTTTGTACACCTGATGATGATAGCGTATTGCAGTTAGCTGCAAAGATCATTAAAGAATTCGAAGAATCATGGAAAAATAAAGAGAAGAAGTTGTTTCTTACCGAAAGAATTGCCCTTCTTGAATCCCAGTATAACGACTATAAGCTTGCAAGGGGATTTTATACTCTTCTTGAAAGAAGATGTATATTTACCAAAGTGAAGGAAATGAAAACAGAGTCAAAAGACATCACAAGTAATATTGACATTAACAGCAATACCTTTCATGACCCGGTCGATATCAGGAAAGAATTATTTGAAGAATCATCAAAGAGAGGATTGGCACTTACAGATTTTGAGAGAAAAGAAATAATCAGTACAGTAGCATCAAAGATGAAGTTAGGTGTTGAGAATATAGTAGAAGATATGTGGAGTGATCTAGAAGAAAACATGGTAATAGAGCAGTTTGATTCAATAAGTCCCGATCAACTAGTAGCACAGTATAACCTATCGCTGATGCAGACAATGCTATTCAATTGTACAAAACTGGAATTCCATATAGAAGGAGGAGCAAATTGGAAACGTGTGTTAAAAGAAGTAAAGAGGCGGGGTTTGATGTATAATCTAGAGTATCAACAGGACACAATACAGAAACGACCCCAAACAGGGAACAACCAGCAAGATGTTAATAATCAAGTAAACAACATTTGCTCATCATCATTATCATCAGATAATGACACAAAGAGGATGGCAATTATCTGCTCCATTGAGGGTCCTTTAAGCATCATTAAGCTAACTGACAGATATGGAACAGCTATTGCAAAACTACTACCATCAATAATTTCTTGTCAAGTTTGGTTTCTTAGAGCATTGATTGTAAGGAAGACTATATCTTCAGGAAAGAAAATGTATGATTTTGAAATCTCCAATGCAGAAGCACCTCCTCTGCCAAAGGAAGATCATTCCAATATAAAATATAATAAAAAATATATGTCTACTATTTCTACTGCTAGTTCCTCCAACAAATACTTTGACAGCAGCATTGAGGAAAAATTTGCGAACAGATTTGAACAATCTGCTAACGGCTGGAGGTTAATAAGAGAACCTGATCCGTTAATAGTCTCCAATGGAAAAGCATTAATTCCTGACTTTATGTTTGAAAAATATAATATAAGGATATATTTCGAAATTGTTGGTTTCTGGACCAAACAATACCTTGAAAGGAAAATACAGAAAATAAAAGACATAATGATAAATTATAATATTACTAATAATAATGATATCAATTTCTTTATAGCCGTAAACGCAGACTACTGTACTGCATCTAATGACTTTTATAAAAATGAAAAACTGAGTAAAAAACATTTATCTAGTTTCATAGACAAGAACCATCTTATTTTATATGAGAATAATAGAATACCAATTAAGCCTATTCTCGATCATCTAAAGTCTATCGATATAGAGATGACTAAAAAATTTGCTACTGATAATAATATCCAGTTATTAAAGGAAATAGATCAAATTATTGCTACTGATAATAATATCAAGAATAATTTAATTATATCATTAGATCAAATAGC
>JAICSL010000121.1 GCA_025936955.1 Nitrososphaeraceae archaeon | reverse complement strand
GGCAAGAAAAAAAGAAAATGATATAAATGCGTAGCATATTATTGGAAATACGTTATTTTGGACAAACATAATAAAGGAAATTAATGATTTGATATGGTTTACGATGCTTTTCCCATCTGGATACGTTTTGCACACTTTATTAACATAATATTTATCACTTTACTTATCCGTAGCGGTCTTGAGATACTCAGTGCACTTCCAAAACTGTACTGGCATGATCATTGTATACCTGGAACAGAATGGATCAAATTTACAAGAAAAAAAATGCCAAAAGACAAGCTATGGATATCTCTGGATGAAGAGGAATCATTTTCACCTTTGATAGCCTTACCAGGACACAAAAACCTTGGGTTGGGAAGACATTGGCACTTCTTTTCTATTGTTTTTTGGATTGCAAATGGGGCAATATATTATATCTTGCTTTTTACAAGTGACGAATGGCAGAGATTAGTTCCAACTGCTTGGTCGATCATTCCTCAAGCTCTTCACGATACCATGTTATATGCATCATTTCATTTTCCTTCTGTTGGCCATCCTTATAATGCAATACAACAGCTCACCTATTTTGTCGTTGTTTTTCTCCTCGGGCCATTTATGATAGCAACAGGCTCTGCAATGTCACCAGCGATTGATGCTAGGTTTCCTTGGTATCCAAGAATATTCAGAGGGCGACAGACAGCAAGAAGTCTTCATTTTTTGGGCATGGTTGCTTTTGTATTATTTATCATTATTCATCTGACTATGGTAACAGCTGAACGATTTTCAGATAATATGGGAAACATTGTGTTTGGTCGTGTTACTAGTTTTGGAATTGCAGCTGGCTTATTTGCACTTTTTGTAATAGCAGTTTTAATAGTTAATATCTGGGCTACAAGAGTTTCTCTGAGAACACCAAGGCAAGTTCAAAATAGTCTTGATAAAGTGCTTGTGTTAGCAAAGTGGATTTTATTTCGTAAAGCAGTATCTAAACAACAACTTCCAAGATCGAAGGTTTCATTATTCTTTCGAGTAAATGGTTATCCTCCTGAAAGTAAAGAATACAAACAGCTTTTGGAAAGTAACTTTGCTGGTTGGAGACTGAAGGTTTACGGATTAGTAGAAAAATCTCTTGAATTATCACTCTCAGATCTCTATGCTTTGAAGAAACAGGAGCAAGTTACTGAACATTACTGTATTCAAGGGTGGACTGCCATAGCAGGGTGGGCTGGAGTACCTATGCAATATATTCTATTGTTATGCAAACCACGTGAAGAAGCTCGCTATGTTGTATTTCGTTCTTATCAATACACGAATATGGATGAATTTTACGAAGTGTTGGATTTAGAGGTAGTAAAGCATCCACAAACCATACTTGCCTATGAGATGAATGGAGAGCCACTAGATATTGGTCATGGTGCTCCTCTTAGATTAAGGGTAGAGACTCAATTAGGTTATAAAATGGTCAAATGGCTCAAATCTATTGAATTTGTCAATGATTATAAGAATATCGGCAAGGGTCAAGGTGGACATAGAGAAGATCATATGTACTATAGTCCACGTGCCGAAATATAAAAACTAGTTCTGAATCTATGGGTCTTGTAAAGGGGTATTGATTTCTGGGTAATGCCACAGGAATTAAAGCTTCTGCACTATCTATAATCAAATGAATTTTATTTATAGTATCGTGCATTCCAAGCTTACGTAAAACAATATTTTGTTTATTTGCAGACTTAAGCAACAAAAAAATACCTCTCATTTGGTTATACAGTTCAATTAAACTATTCTGACTGGATAAACTTTTCTAACACCGTTGTTAACCGCATTTTTAAGTTAATATTGTCATTCAGAGTTTCTCTCATTTTCTTTAACCTTTCTTCACGGATTGAATAATGGTTCAAACCTTCTAAATCGATTCAAATAGTAGTCATAATCGTTTTATTATATTCATATAATACATAATGCCTAACCTGTTGTAACATCTCAAATGCCAAATCATCATCAATGCAATGTCATCTAATCTAAAATTAATCACATTCGCTATTGGTTTAGGAATGACCATTCCTTTGGAGCAGCATTAAGAATCTTAGAACATGGTCAAATTGCAAATGGTTATGGTGGTGCTAATGGTGCTGTTGGTTTTTCTGCTGGCGCTGGCGGCCTTGGAGAAGAGTGATTTGCTTCCCTCACCTAATTTCTTTACCAACTTACTTTTCATAACTTTACATCCAACATCTGGAAAAATTCTATTTTCTAAATTTTTTAGTTCCTTCGCCACCTTTACATACAAACCTCATACACAGTCTATTTTCCTCTAAAAACTCACAAATATTATCGCTAAAATACTCTTGTTAAGCCTAATTATTAATTCGAGGTCGAATCTTGATTGACTGTAAATGATTTGTTATATATTATAGAAACCTTATCTCTATAAGAGAGAAGATGAGTGTGAGTGTGAAACTTTGCTTAGATAACCGTGATTATTATGCAGCCTGAGGATACGTTAAATAGCAGCAGAGAAAGAAATAACAGTTCATTAACGTTCCGTATAGAAGAAGACAGTATTAAAAAATTACGTGCTGAAGCCCAAAAACAAGGAATCAGTCTTAACTCTTTTGTAAATCAAATCATAAAAAGTTTCTTAGAATGGCATATCTTTGAACCTAAAGTTGGATTTGTACCAATCCTCAAACCAGTAGTCCAAGAGCTTTTCACTAAAATGACCAAAGAACAGATAGTTGAAATCGCAGCACATACAGGCAAAGATGAAGTGCAGAATGTTGTTTACTTTATGAAAGGAAAGATAGATTTGGATTCTTTCTTATCTTGGTTTGAAAATAGAATGAAAAATTCGTCCATCCAAGTGAGTCGTACCTTTGATCCTAATAGCAGAATCCATACATTCATCGTCAAACATGATATATGTGAGAATTGGTCTTTTTATTTAAAAGAAATAATAGAATATATCTTTAATAATGTATTTCAAAAGAAAGTTGAAATCTCAATGTCATACTCAATGCTGGCTTTTAAATTCACTGAAGATTAGCATGAGATTATAAGTAAGAGTTGACTAATCATTGGATCTAGTCAATAGGTGTGATCTGTTTTTAACAATTCCAAAGATGTAATTTAAATCAATACAAAACAACTTTCATAAAAAATTCCCTCGACGTGAAGCTCTTTTGGTAATCTTATTCTATTGAATATCTCCTATTGCAATCGATGGACGAACAAATGGATGCTATTATGGAAGCAAGTGTAAAATAACAATAAAGAGTAGTCCAGCTATACATGTTGATAAAAACCAGCAATAGAAGTAGAGGTAAATGCCACTACTACAGCTAATAGTAATACTTCATTCACTAGCATCATAGGGGTACCTATCGATGGACCCAAACTCTATTATATTACATATAATGAGCCAATATCTATGATGAGTATTTTCCACCTTCTAACGCTTAGCTTGCATATTGAAGTACCTCATAATCAAAGATCAAATTTCCCATCATAAACTGAGAAAGACTATATTCAATATTTAATATTCAATATTACTTGTCTTCATTTTTTCAGTATCTCTAATCGCTGAGCCTGATTCCAATTCTTCTAGCCAGTTCATATGGAATACTAATATCTGAAACTTTCAATCTTTAGTCGTTTCATTTCATATGCTTGATGTTATCAAATTCATTCTTGAAACAATTTAGAGTCTCATTATCAAATGCACAAAATTCAATAATATTTATTGTTGCTTTAATATTATTATTACTGTCATTATCATTATTACCTTGAAGAAAGATTTTAGATTCTTCGACAAGTATCTTCGCACATCTATCTTTAGGAAAACCAAATATTCCGGAACTTATTGCTGGCATTGAAATGCTTCTAAAGCCTTTTTTTAATGCAAGTAAAAGGCTGCTTCTAACTGCTTTTCTTAGTTTGTGGTCTTCATTTCCTTCACCCATCCTTGGTCCTACAGTATGGATAACTGCCTTATGCGGTAGCATTCCGGCTGTAGTAATTACCGCTGATCCTACTGGAATAAGACCTTTATCGGCCACTTTCTTGTCACTTTCTTCTTGAATGATTGCTCCTCCTTTTCTTACAATGGCAGCTGCTACTCCTCCACGATGTTTTAGATAAGCATTTGCTGCATTTACTATTACCTCAACCTTTCTCTGTGTTATATCCCCTTTGACAAGCCTAAGGATTTTGTTATTACCAAGCTTTATCTCATATGTCATGCCTATTGATATTATCAGTCACAATACCATAATTATCAACATATTTCTTACATTTCAATACTATTAGATAATTTCTCTACCAAGAAATCTGCAGATCTGTTCAAAGCTTTTACAAGGTTACTATACTTGGTAAATCCATGTCCTTCATCTTCAAAAATCATATATTCTACATCGAGATTTTTGCTCTTTAATCTATCAACTATTTGATCAGACTCATTTTTCACTACCCGTGGATCATTTGCTCCCTGTATTACAAGCAGACTGGTTGTTGGGTTAATTTTGTCTACGTAGAAAATAGGAGATCTTTCATTAAAGAAATCCTCTTCCCTTTCGGGATCTCCTGCTAATTCTCCCATAAAACGTTTCCAGTGTTCTGGTACTGCTTTAGCAAAAGTTACAAGATTACTAGGACCTACTATATCTACTGCAGCTTTCCAGTTGTACTGTGGCAATCTCGTTATGCAACCCAAAGTTGCAAAACCTCCAAAACTAGCTCCAAAAACTCCTATTCTATTGGCATCAATCCATTTTTGTGATTTCAACCATTTTGTTGCATATTCTAGGTCTCGTAGTTCATTTCCTCCCCAGTCATGATATATTTTTTTCTCGAAGCTCTTGCCATAACCAGTACTTCCTCGGAAATTAGGAGCTATAACTACCAACCCATTATTTGCAAGATATTGATAAAGTCCAGCGTAATCAAACAATGGCCTTTCTTGTGCAGTAGGACCACCATGAATTGACAGGATAGCTCCAAATTTTAAAGTTTTATTATCAATATTCTCTTCTTTTGGTCTATACAAAAATTGCTGAAACCTCAAGCCCATCAAAACTTTTGTATTTGATTAAATCTGGCTTGATCAATAAACGCTGTGGTATATTTCCTAAATGAGAATGACTGATCTTTTGAATGTTATCTTTGTTTTTGTTCTTCTTGTCGTCTTCTTTGTCTTTTTCAGTTTCTACGAGATAAATATCAGAAGGCAAAGTCGGAGTAGTCATCATAATACCTATTTTCTTTCCATCAGCAGTTAATTTTAGATCTTCTATAACTCCATTTGATGATATATAGGTGATTTCCTCAACGTGTCCATTCCTTAGGTTTTTAGTGAATATACTGCTATATCCATCTACATTTTCAGTCCAAGCAAGTATTGTACCATCAGAACTAAGATCAACTAATTCTACGTCATGTTGCGATGTAACTGTCCACTCCAGTTTTGATTTACCAATATTATAAAAGGCTAAATTTGCAAATTCTCGTTCTAAATCAGATATTACATAGAACCCTTTTCCGTCTGGAGACCATGGACCTACAGTAGATCGACCTTTCTGCGTCTCGTTATCAGAGGGTACAACTTTTATCATCTCGCCATTTTCTATATTTAGAAGCCAAATGACGTAATCAGTGAGGGTAACTAATTGAGAACAACTAAGTTTTTTGTTATCTGGCGACCAATATCCAGGTATATACCATCCTTCTTTGTTAGTAATACAGAATGCTTCATCGCCGCTAGTACTACTACCAGTATTATTCGTGTTTCTTATATAGACAAGC
>JAICSL010000077.1 GCA_025936955.1 Nitrososphaeraceae archaeon | reverse complement strand
GTCTACTTGCATCTTGGAACGATATAACAAATAACTATGTATTAATGTTAATCAGACAAATTTCCAATGAGGTAATTTATAAAGCCAGTAGCAATTTTACACTTAGCCAGTACTTTCTATCACACCAAGAAGTAACAGTGTAACTTGATACGGACTAATTTATATCGATCTCACTTTCTGCTGCTAATATGCCGTTTATCAGCGATTTGAATTTGATTTATCACTTATAACTAAACAAGAAAAAAATGTGCCTGAAAAATTCTGGCTACAAGCTTGTTAGAATCAATACTGTTTCTTTACAAGAGAAAATTATCGGTGGTGGCTGCTGCTGTCACTACACACTTTAACGTCTTTTTATTGTTGCAGTTCGGGTGGGTAATATCTGTTCCAGATCTAACACTTCTCTCTTTTGTTTTGCAGATGTAAACCTTGGTTTATATCTTCCAAGCAATATAGAATTCCCAACTACTGTTATAGAACTCATTGCCATTGCTAAACCTGCAAGCATAGGAAGCCATCCAAATATTCCAATACCCATAAAAGGCACCAATATGCCAGCAGCAATTGGAATTAATCCCGCATTATATGCAAATGCCCAAAAAAGGTTTTGTTTTATCTTTGAGACTGTTTTCCTTCCTAAATCAACTGCTGTCACAACATCCTTGATATTGTCTTTAATCAATATAATACCTCCAGTCTCCTTGGCAACATCAGTACCCGAACCTATCGCAATCCCTAGATCAGCTCTTGCTAATGCAGGTGCATCATTAATTCCGTCTCCTACCATTGCTACTGCACCATTTTTTTCTTCCTTAGATTTTAGTCTAGATATTATTTGTTCCTTTTCTTGAGGTAATACTTGTGCTATGACCATATCAATTCCAAGTCTAGACGAAACTGCTCTAGCAGTTCTTTCATTATCGCCTGTAAGCATAACTACTTTTATGCCCATTGACTTGAGCGAATCGACCGCTTGTTTAGCATTATCCTTTATAGTGTCTGCAAGTGCAATTATTCCTGTAATTTTGTTATCAATTGTAACAAGAGCAGCTGTTTTTCCCTGAGTTTCAAGTGCTGAAAGAGTTGTATTTGTTTTATCATTTATTAAGATATTATTATCAGCCATTAATTTTCTATTTCCAATGAGGATTGTATGATCTGCATATATAGCTCTAATACCATGACCAGAAACATCCTCAAATGACTCTGGATTTGATACTATAATTCCTTTTTCTTTGGCTCTATTGACAACTGCTTGACCTAAAGGATGCTCCGATCCAGATTCTGCGCAGGCGGCTAAACGAAGTATTTCATCTTCACCTACGCCCGACAGATCTATAATATCAGTCACCGATGGCTTGCCTTTTGTCAAAGTCCCTGTTTTATCAAATACCATTGTATTTACCTTCTTGGCTAATTCTAAATATTCTCCTCCTTTGAAAAGTATGCCGTTTTCAGCACCCTTGCCAGATCCCATCATCAATGCTGCTGGTGTTGCAATTCCAAGAGCACAAGGACATGCGATTATTATTACAGATACAAATGCCAAAAGGGAAAATGTAAGTCCTATATTTCCAATGAAGTACCATCCAAACCCTACCACTATTGCTATTGCTAAAACTCCTGGGACAAAATATTTAGCAACTTGATCTACTAACCTTTGCATTTGTGCCTTTCCTGTCCTTGCCTCTTCGACCAGGGTTATTATTTGTGAGAGGACTGTATCCTGCCCAACTTTAGTGGCTTTAACTTTAAGTAGACCACTTTTGTTTATCGTTGCGCCAATCACTTCATCGCCTCTTGTCTTGTCTGCAGGTATGCTTTCACCGCTGATAACAGATTCGTCAATAGAGGAAGAACCTTCTACCACGATGCCATCGGTTGGAATCCTTTCTCCAGGTCTTATAGCCATAACATCGTCTTCTTGTACCTGTTCAATTGGGATCTCGACTTCTTCTATCTGTCCTCCTTCCTTTTGCCTTAAAACCTTGGCCATCTTGGGTTGAAGATCCAACAATTTTCTTACAGCATTGGAGGCTTTCTCTTTAGTTCTTATCTCAAGTAGTCTTCCAATTAATATTAAGGTGATAATAATCGCTGCAGTTTCAAAGTATACTGATGAAAACGGAAAATAACTTGGAATTAAGGTAACTGTTGCGCTATACAGATAGGCAGCACTAGTTCCAATTGCAATAAGTGTGTCCATGTTAGACGCTTTTCCTTTAATTCCATCCCATAATCCCCTGTAAAATCTCCATCCTATCCAGAATTGTAAGGGGGTGGCCAAAGCTAACGTTATATAACTACTGTAGTTCATGACAACCATAGGAAACAGTGCGCCAAATTGTGTAGGCAGCATATGAGGCAAGCTGAAAATTACTATTGGTATTGTAAGAGCTATGCTTATTGCAACATACGCCTTTAGTTTTTTTAACTCTTTTTCAGGTTGCGTGAATTCATTTAAACACTGATTACTGCAAAAAAAGTATTCTCTTCCATCTTTGCTATACCTAATGGATTCGGGTTTTTCTTCTACAAACATCCCACAAACAGGATCTTTAGCCATTTTCTTTCCTATCTTTTATACAGACAAACACATGTATAACTGTGGGCCTTTACAATTGTAAAAGTATAATAAACCATTTTCCAAGATGGAAGGTAACAAGTACCATGCCCCTTCGACTGGATGATTATGATGTATCTATTCTAAATTCATTACTAAAAGATGGCCGCAAATCATTTCGTGGAATATCTCGTGAAACTGGCATTACAACCCCAACAGTTAAAGCTAGATTTAACAGACTTGTCAATGTTGGATTTATAAAGTCTGTTTCACCTATTTTCAATTTTGACATAATAGGCGAAAGCATTGGGAAATCTGAACTTAAAAACAGATACGAAGGAGAAGACTATGATACAATAAAAGTTAGCATTGGAGAAAACAAGAACAATAAGAAGGAAGAAGACCAATACAACAACAGTTATCAAGACCAGCTTCAACTACAACAAAATACCAAATCTAAAATTAAAAAAGGAGTGAAAATAAAGTTAGATTGTGAATTTTGTAAAGGTCCTATTTCTGGTACTCCGCATGTTTACAAATTTGCAAATTATGAGCGATTTTTTTGTTGTAAAGGATGTATATCTGGTTACAAGAAAAAATATTCTGGAAGAATAGATGCTATAAAAAGAAGGTTTGACGAAGGAAGCATTAATCTCTAAATGATTATAAAGACTAGTACAAATATTTTAATTTCATCGTCTCCCTTTGTTAGGATTTTGATTGAACAGAGTTTGGCAATTCCCTGAGCGAACAGAATTTTTTTAACAATTACTTGATAGTTTTTTCCTATTAGTACAACTATTACTAGTGCAGAATCTCTGCTGGTTGACGTGATTAAGCTAATGGCAATGATGTTATCTTGCAATAATAGCTAATCAAGATATATAATAATATGTTCGGTAGGTTTATTTCACATATTTTTCGCTTAAATATGTCGTTACTAATAACACAAGAATTGTAAACAATATCCGATGGAACAAATACAAAATTTTTGAGCAAATTTGCAACTATTCATTCTATATGGCATATTGATTAAGTGATGACCGGATCTAGCACTTTTAGACCACTTTTGATATATTTCACATTAATCGGCGATCTCATTTGAGAATAATTTTATTGCTTCTATCATCAGAAATCTCTATATTTAGAAATAAGATAGATCAAATGAAATTGGTCGAGATACAAAGAAGGACGATGATAATAATGCCTAGGCTGCCATATATTGTTGTGGCTATTTTATTAATGTCTGCATCTATTGCTGTTTTTACGTACTATTTGACTCCAAGTGCCTATTCTCAGATACAGCTTTCATTGAATCAAACACATAAAGAGACTGTGGATGAACAACAAAAGCAGAAATCTCAAGTAAAAGTTATTGAGGCGTCAGGCCATTTTGCAAATAATCAGATAGAAAATGATTCTGTAAGTTGGATACAAGGTGGATTGTGGCATTTAACAGTCTATAACTCTTCATCATCAGTAAATAGTACGGGTGCTAAAGCCATATTTTCAGGAAATTTTACTATGGTCAAACCGGATGGAAGTGCCTCTCACGAACATTCAATCAAAGATTTCACATCAAACAATGTAATAATAGCAGGCGGTGATATGATAATAACAGGAATTGGCAATATTTATGACGATACTATCTTAAAGTATCAACAAGTTCCTATCATAGTACATCTTATGGGAAAACAGCATGTACTTGGTTTAATTATTGATCCTCTTAAAACTAATAGTCATTTTGTAAGCAGCCATGAAATGTTCGGTACCTTGATAAAAGGTACTGGCTTGGAAAGAATAGCGAATACATTGCCATCATCACAAGAACAGAAAAATAACAACAATTCTATGAACATGAACGGGATGAGTATGTCTCATGATCAATGAGAGCATACACTCTTTCTTATTTATGAGGAATTTTTCTTCAAAAGTTATCACTCAAATATATTAGCTTCTAGTAGAGTAAAGAGGAGCAGCAGACATGAATGCATACTTAAAATCAGTACATGATACTCCTGCAGAAAAGGAGTAAAATATTCTTTAAAGCTACTAAAGTATTTTATATAAATAACTACATCATAAAAGATATTTTTTACTTAAAAGTAGTAACATAGTTTGAGATAAAATACATAACTTTAATTTTAATAAAGCATACTAGAAGTAAACAGTTCAGCGTCAAAGTATAGCACTAATTTCCTTAATTCAAATATATACATAGATGTTGATCAAAGAAGATTTAATGCGTTTCTGATCAATTGATACATCTTCTGTCCTGTCTTTTCTTGTAGCCTCATACTGTTCATGGTTTATTAAGCCTGAAGCCAGATTTCTGTGGATATTTACTTCATTTTATATAATTATATTAATCGCTTTAAACAATAAAATTGAACCAAAGCTCACCATTAAGTTAAAGTCATTGTTTCATGGTTTATTGCTAACCTTACAACTCTAACAATATCTATTATTATATGCAAAACAAAAAAGGAGAGGGTAGTATGCTCCTTTGGTAACTACTCTGCCTTATAGTCGATCTGAGTTAGGTGTACGTGTTGGTCCTGTAACGTTCTCGGATGTAGATGTTTGCATAGTGATTTGTCTGGCTTGATTTATTACATCCGTAGGATTTCCAGTAACTGCCAAATGTTAGGATAGTATTTTGTGTTTCACCTAACCAATTTTGATTATGATAGAAAAATGATATATTCTAATACTAATCTTTGCGTGTATTTTGGGCTTCCATGATTTATAATATCTGTGGTTTTAGGAGTAATTTAGCTACATCTTTTTTCATATCAACTCGTTCAAATCCTTTTAGGACCTTTCAGGGACGTTTTTATTGTTTATTATTTACTGACTCATTTATCTTTGAAAGACTGGTTGCAAATATCGTTAATTGTGTTAGTATAAAGATCGTAGCTAGCACAAGGATCTGCTGTAACCTTTACAGTGAACGTTGCAATTATAGTTATCTGTTTTATCCGTGGCTATACACCTTACCTTGGTATCACCTATCGGAAAGGTCGAACCCCGCGGAGGAGTACAAACAGGAATAAATTTGCTCCCAATATTCTTAAAGGGAAGAAGATAATTAACAACTGCTCCAGATGGACTACTGGCTGGGACAGTGATAAATGTAGTACCATTAGCAGTTGAAAATTTATCAATATATTGAGTACTATTCACAGGCGGACCCAACGCAAGTGGTATTATCACATTGTCGAGATATTTGAGAAATGCTTCATTATCTTCCACAACATGACCCCAAATACCCAGATTTATCACTCTTCCATCTAAGTAGTTCATCTGGTATGTAGCAATTGTAGGATTATGAAACTGGCGCGGGTACTTACTTGGTATGTTATAAGCTTCATAATTAATCATTATTTTGGCTAGCGGGTTAGTAATATATTGCTCTTCTGTATGTGTATAATTAAACGGATTATTTCTAAATTGCACTGTTTCATTAGAATCGACATCAAAGAAATTACTTCCCATCCATTCTCTGTTTTCATTTAACCATCTCTCGCTGACGCTTGGCGTTGCACCCTTGCTATCAAGTTTCCAATAGTGTCCTTTAACCAATGATATACTATCATTTGTCTTATCGTAGCTGACTTCAGCAAACAATACGTTTGCTTCAGTAAATACTATAGTACCACCATTGCTAACAAATTGTCTAAGATTATCATACTCTTCTTGAGTCTCGTACTCATTATGAAATAGAAACAAAACATCATACGCATTTCTTCCATCAGGTTGAAATATTTTGCCTTGATGGACATCTACATCTGTCATTCTTGTTACTGGTGATGACATATTCTCTTGCACATGTTGTAGCAGAACATCGAAGTAATGTATATAAGGAATATCTAGATAGCTGGGGTGCGAGTAATGTGGAAATGGTCCATGAGGTATTGGTCTATTCTTTAGTAAATTGAGATCAGTTGTTATTGTTTTATTGGCATTATCTTTGCCACTATATTTCTGATAGAAGTTATAGAATCCACCATTTCTGTATGCTGCATAGGTGAATGTAGGTTCAACGAAGGCAACGGTCTTATTATATATACGCGCGGGTATGTGGATTGTCACCTCTGCCCAGTTCTGATCACCTGCATTATCTGTAACTCTTGCTCTTACTATATATGATCCCGCATCATTTAGAATAATAGGCAATGACCATCTGGACCAATTTCCGTCTGCTATAGGCGTAGTTAGTCTATATTCACTAGTTAGTCTATGTTCACCAGTCCCATTGAATGGCATCTTAGCGACATATACTTCTACTATCTGGATCCCAGAACCACCATTTACTGAGGCTGTGCCATTAATAACGATTGATTTGTTTAAAACTGTTTGATCTTGGGTTGGAGGGTTTGTAATAGTAATTGATACATGTGCTCGATTCGCCTTTGCTGTTATGACGTTCTGGATATTTAGAATAAATAAATTATTTCTGATATTATTGGCAAGATTTGAGTAGATTCCAATATTACCATTCATCAGTGTATTGTTGTAAATCTGGTTGTCGAAAGAACTTCCTGCTGCATATATTCCAATATTACCGTTCATCAGTGTATTGTTGTAAATCTGGTTGTCGAAAGAACTTCCTGCAGCATATATTCCAACATCGCTTGATATTACTAAATTATTATATACTTTATCATTCGAAGAGTGATAGATGGAAATACCTATTTTCTCGTGGTAAGCATAATTAT
>JAICSL010000015.1 GCA_025936955.1 Nitrososphaeraceae archaeon | reverse complement strand
TATTGATTTCTTCAGGCATACGTCTATCAAAACTTCTCAGTCCAGATTCAACATGACCAACCATTACACCCAAGTGTTTTGCTGCAAGCGCACCAGCAATGGTAGAATTCGTGTCTCCATAAACCAAAACAAGATCCGGCCTAGTGTTATTATCCAGAAGTACTTTCTCTATTTTCTTTATCATCTCGCCAATTTGAAATCCGGGTGTTCCAGAACCTACGTCCAGATTAAAATCAGGTTCAGGTATCCCAAACTCTTTAAAAAATATTTTTGAAAGATTATAGTCATAGTGTTGACCTGTGTGTATTATGGTATGTTCTAGAGTAACGTTGGAAGGATAAAAGGAACCCCTCATTGCTTTGTAGATAGGCGCAAGCTTAACAAAATTGGGACGGGCGCCCACTATAGAGACAATTTTTCTGTTCATAATTATCTCCCCATAAAATGGGTAAGTTCATCAGTACGATGTTTCCAAATTTGTTGTGTGAAACGAAAGTGCATTAACAAAGACAAGTTGTTTTGCAATTGAAGATTTTACTTACTCTGTTTGATCGCATTATTTATAATGTTGTATTCAACAACAAAGACAACAAAAGATGAACACGTTAGAATGATGCATTTGTCGTACACATCAAAGAATGCTGATTTGTGCCTAGGTGTATCTATATGCTGGGCTGGTTTATAAGCTAGATATCCTTGATTCTTCCTTTGAGCAAAGCAGTTATCGTGTACAGAATCGCCCCGGTAGCTAATAATACCACACCTACGACTGCACTACCAACGGAGACCAATATCAGATTTGTTGATATGTATCTGGTCTCGGAGAATAACTCTAATGCCTTACTGGTAAAGACTGCAGCTACTACTAGCAGTACTAAACCAGGTAAACCATAAAACGCAAGTGGATGACGTAGAGAGATAAATTGCACCAGAGAATACAACACCCCGATGCCGTGAGTAATGGGATTATTAGTGGAGGGTCTCTCAACGTTGTAATTGACTGAAATTGGAACTTCTATGATGCGGAGTGATTTTTCTTTTGCTCGTAATAAAATTTCAGTTGAGACAGCCATTCCTTCTTGAAATATATTTATTTTTTCAATGGCATTTCGGCTGTAAGCCCTAAAACCACTCTGAGCATCGGTAAGAGTGCTATAAGATGCTGCCTGTGCAAGTCTTGTGATAGTTCTGATACCAAAGCTTCTATAACCTGGCATCGTATTTTGGTCTCTTTGATTTAGAAACCTTGAACCAATACCAATGTCGAATCCATCGTTTAATACTGGTAATATAACATCAGGAATCTTATCTGGATCATGTTGTCCGTCTGAATCTAGTGTGATCATGACATCAGGATTTTTCTCTTTTGCAATTTGTAAAAGCGTAGTAATGGCGGCGCCATAGCCTCTGTTAACAGGATGTCGAATAACAGTAGCCCCAGCTGATCTCGCTATTTGTGCCGTGTTATCAGTAGAGCCATCATCGCATACTATAACTTCTGTAGCATAGATTCTGGCCTTTTGAACAATATTTGCTATATTTTTAGATTCATTATAAGCTGGTATACATGCTATAACCCTGGGACTATTATCGAAAGTAACCCTTTTTTGAGTATCAGAGCTGGATTCCAATAGTTTTATCATTTTTATATACGATTGGTACTATAAGTATATTTGCCCAATATCTGGTATTTTGTATAAATTTACCGTCTAATCGCATTTATACCTAAACTGGTAAAGTCATTAATGATCCCTACCAAAAGTCTTACTACCCAAACACAAGAGAATAATTGTCATACAGTGGCGATAGCAGCAATATCTTCGTATTCATCTCCTTTCGACAAGCTAACTGGAATAAACTCTGCAGAGGCCCAATCTGGTAAAAAATGCCCTCCAGGGCTTATCCGTCTAACCTACCACATTAGAAAGACAGTATCGAAATCCACATTCCATCATTATTGAGTGGGTCCATATATACAATATTTATTCTATAGTTAGGGACAAGTCCATAGATAGTGTTTGCACATAGTACACTAATAGTTTGCACAGTTGTCATGATGTTTGAACACCGCCTCTAGATCTGATTCCAGATTTGAAGATGCAGCAAAACCCAAAATATTTTTTGATTTTGTTATATCAACTTCGTTATATTTTATGTCTCCTTTTCGCTCTTCTTGATAAATAGGCTCTAAATCATAGCCCGAAAGTCTTACCATTAGTTGAGCGAGTTCGTTTATACAAACAGCTTTACCTGTTGCTATATTGAATACATCATATCGAGATATTTTATCTCCTAATTTGATAGCCAGCAATATGGCACTAACTATATCATTTACTGAGATAAAATCTCTGGTTTGTTTGCCATCGCCATAGATTACCGGTGCAAGTCCCTTAGATAGTCGCTCAATAAATCTCGTGATTACACCGGCATATTCAGGAGACTGGTTTTTTCCATACACATTAAAAAAACGAAGGCATACTCCACGTTCTATTTTTTTTAATTTTGTATATACTGATACAAGAGATTCACCTGCCACTTTACTAGCACCATATACAGATGTTGGATCTAACAAATGATCTTCTCTTATTGGTAGTTGTTTTGGTTCGCCATAAGCAGCAGCAGATGATGCAAAAACAAAATTCTTTACTTTGTGAGCAGAACATGCCTCAAGTAAATTCAATGTGCCGTTGACATTTACTTCTAAATTTTCGTAAGGATTTGAAATTGAATCTGCAACGCTAATCTTTGCTGCTAGATGAATGCACACATCTATTATTTTTTCATGTCTGAACACTTCTAGGATGGCTTTTCTGTTTCGTATATCTACATTATAGAAAGCAAAATCTGTATTATCACTACCATCCTGCGGAATATGAAAATTATTGTTTCTATTACTTAAATTATCAATAACTATGACACTATTATTTTTATGAGATAACAGTAACTTATCCAGTAGATGACTTCCTATGAACCCTGCACCACCGGAGACCAATATCTTGCTCATAAACTCTGTAATAAACACGCCAGGACAGATATACAAAAGGATTTTCGTTGCAAATAGTGATTATACTTTGGTAGAGAACTTGGATTAAGCTGCAGCACGGTCACATCAATACAAGAAAAAGAACTCGTGGATTCGGATAACGGTATCAAGATGCTCATAGTTTGATTTGACCTCTCTCACGTAATATTCGACATTCGTATCCGATATTGGGTATAAAAGTCTTTATTTTACATAATTCGAATATACCAATCAAATTTGGCAACTAGTTACAATTATACTAGGAATAAATTTTCTTATTAGTTGTCTAAATCTTGTTATTTGATCGATCCTTCATAAAGAAAGTCAATTATAAAGGTCAGAACATTAATACTAAAATACATATCTAATATAGAAAAGATATGACAGACGAATATAGAAAACTATCTGAAACAGAGCTTCAACAGGAACTTCAAAAACTTAAAGAATGGAAAATAATTGACAACAAATTACACAGAAGCTTTGAGTTTGATACGTTTGTTCAGGCATTTGGTTTCATGACCAAGATAGCACTAGAAGCTGAAAAAATAAATCATCATCCTGAATGGTCTAATGTGTACAATCATGTCAGAATTGATTTAGTAACTCATGATTTGGGAGGAGCGATAAGTACATATGATGTCAAACTCGCATCTACCATAGACAAATTGTATAATGACAAATAGGCCGTCATTCAAGTCATATCATGGAAATTATAAAAAGAAAAAGATAGTGAGTATGTTTCACAGTCATTCTTATTAGTGCTATATATTGGATGGCAACTAAATTAATTAATCTCTAAACATTTTCTCTGATATTGCAGCATATTAAAGCATTTGTTGACGCTAGATCACATAATCTTGTTATCAAAATTCTAGCAGTGCATCTTTTAGATAGAGATCTTCTTTTGATACGCTTTACTTAATCAAGTTCTATTCGATAGACAGTAATAACATCTTCTCCCAAGCTAACAGTCTTGATATCGATCCTATTCTATTTTAAACATACAGGGCAATTCAATGAGTATCCTAGTGTCTTATTCTCAGAATGGTATAAGGCTACTCTTATAGATGCACCATTATATACTCAAAGTAATCTTTTTGCATCCACGAACTCTCATGAATTCGTTTTCTGCAATACTTAATCATTTTGCCAGTTATGAACATAGAATGAATTGATCTTATTTGTATTGGTATTCTTTCATTCTTATATAATATAACAAAGGTAAAACTTGAAATGATTATAATCATGATTTGTCGATTGCATACAAGATACTGATCTTTATCTTTCTTTATCCGGTTTTGACATACATGCATACATCGAATTTGAAAACATATGGGTACATCTTGGATTATTAGCGTTTAAGTTCGCGTAGCATTTAACTGGATGAATCAACAATACTTATTTAGCGATGTTAGGGAGCAATAGTGAAGACCAAGGAAAGCAGCAATCAACAACTACAAATTCGACATCTGCAAACGCAGAGTATATTCATATAGTTCAAAACCAAGAAGTGTGGTTTATAGATTATATCATAGGAATTGCATTTAAAACTCCCATAAACTTTACTTCTACTATTCATAAATCTGGTATCGGTCTTTTAGAATCAAAAAGACCATACAGGGAATTTTATGATAATAAAGACTTTCAGGATTATATGGACGAAAGGACTGGCCAAGAAATTGAAATAGAATCATCACTAGATCCTAGGACTAATCTCGAGATGGACGATAAAAAGATAATATGGCATATTGATAGATAGTTTGACAGATAAATAAACTAAAATATATTTAGATTAAATTGGACAATAATAGAGCTCAAAATTCCAGTCCATGTATTATATTGTAGATTTCTATACAAACTCCCATAGCATTCCATTTCTGCATACTATTAATAAAACAGACAGTATAGAATACTAGAATTACCACTATAGTTTAAACTCCATAGTAACTAAATGATTAAACTAAGATACCAAGTAATGCATCTTCTAATTGCCTACCCTATCTTTTAATTGAGATTCTTTTACTTCCTGTTGCCAATTATGATTCAAAGTTACTTCTAAAGCCTTTATTTCTTTGAAATCTGAAACCCGGTTATTCAAAATAAATGCATATGCATCACTTACACTAGGTCTAAAGACATCATTAAATTTGATACCACGATTGTTATAATATACCTCAAATCCTGAGCTTTGTTTATCTGTAAAATTTTTCTCTTTCCAGGCAGGAACACTCTTTCTACTGATAATTAAAACCTGTATAGGCTCGTCTGAATTTTTGACTTCTATATCAAAAGATAGTCTATAGTCAAACATAAGTATCAAATTTACACCAAAATACAGTATTGCATATCCATATAAATCCCCAGCAGGTATGTTAAATTCATTGATATTTCTTATTACATGAGGCAGAACTTTCAATCCAATTCTAGACTAGACTAATATCAACAGGGTATAAGAGTTTATTAATTTATTTTCAGATTACAGCGTAAGGATAATGAAAGATTTGAGCCATTTAATAATTATGTTTTAGATTTAATGTAATGATTTAGAAAGATAAAGTGGCTTTGCTCCTGTGCTATTTTCAACTAAAACTACGAAACAGGCTTCATATTGATTAGTTCTTATTCAAACGCATTAGAAGTTAGTTTCTTTTTAAAGTATATTTCTTAATTTTATTATGTTGTCATTTTTTACAAGGATGTGTTACTCTGATCCTAGTACATAGTACCGAAGACTGTACTAAGGTAGGACATTTCAAAACGGATTAGACTATAGTTGAAAGTTGCTTTGAAACATTAATTACCTGTTATGTTTTATTATTATTATTATAATTCAACATATCTGCAGGCAGCTGGATGCTCCAAGCCCTGAACTTAATTATACATCGTTCAATTATTTTCAGATCATGCTAAAGAAACAGGATCTCGTCTTCATACTTGGTCAATCCCCTTGAGGCACGTTGAACTGGTTATCTTCATCTTCCTCACATGTTTCTCTGTTAATTCCAGTGTTCATACAGGTCGTTACAAAACCATTTCGATAACAGTCTGTGTATGTAGTGGAATGTTCATCAAATACGCTACCATCAAACGCTTGTCTTGTTTGCCAATCTTTTGCACCTTGACTGAAGCCATTTTTACAGGCGTTTTTATCGCCTATAGTAGCGCTTGCTACATCTATACTACTAACAATAATGAGTGATTGTATTATCGAGGAGGTTATGATAAAACTAAGTATGGATCTTTTCTTAAGTTTGTTCATTTTAGTTTTACATATTTAGTAAGAAGCAAAGAAGTAATTAATGATATTTATCAAATGTGCTATTGTAGAGTTATATAAGAAAATTATCTTTATCTATACGGTTAGCTATCATCATCAGATCAAAGCGTATCAATTAATCAGAATTGAAAGACAAGATATATTCTAACGCAACAAAAGAATCAAAATACAACAGATCTTATCTGAATACCTAGTGGAATACTTCCTAGATTTTTTATTTAATAAAGAATCCCTCCAGTGACTTTTTGAACAAGCTGTAAAATATCAAAATGATAATTGGCTACTTGAGTTTTCATTATTATATAAAATTGTATAAATACAATATAATGTTGAAATCTACTAGTTTTATATGCGCTCATTGGAGCGCATATTTTTCCTAACAATCTTCTATTTGAGAAGAAAAAATAAATATAAATATCTAGATATCCAGATGTGAAAACCTGGATATCTAGGATAGTAATAGTATAGAAGACATCATATTCATATTGATACATTCAATCTAAAAATACAATCTATAGAATTGATTGATTGATTGATTGTGATTTAATTTCAGGCACGAATTGATTATGTCAATGTTGGTTGATATCATAAGGCCCGTTCTTCAATAAGCGAATATCCATTGACTCGAACACAGAGCTACCGACAGTCTTGGCAGTTGATGATGATGACAAGGTATCATTGGATAATTGCCCAGCTCCTTCGATAAAACAAAAGTCAGGAGAATTGCAAATCCAATCGTTATTGCTAAATGGAGTCACAGTATAATGCCTACTACCTTCGATATCAACTGGGAAATCAAAACTCCAGCCAAGGGCTACCCATTGCCCGTTTGGCGCTTTTGCATATCCGTTCTGCTTGATAGTAAAGTTGTCAAGCCATTGAGTCGAACCATCGGGCTTCTGATATGTTCCTACTTTGTAGTCATTAGCAAAATCATATAGATTAATCCTTGCGCCGTTGTCAAATCGAAAAGAATTCCATTGCCATGCATCTGTTTTAAAATCTCCCCATTGTCGGTCTACCCAACCCTGGCCTGCGACATCTATTGTCTTGTTAGCACCTGATTGATCAAGATATGTCATCTTACCAGAGATAAATAGACGTGGAAGCGAATAATAGAAGCTTACATTTCCAGCAAGTCCTTGCTGGAGGAATCCTTCTTTCTTGAAAGTTATATCCTTTGTCCACATTACTTGCTTACCTCCTTGCATATTCAAATCATATGATAGTTTTGGAGATTTTAATACTGAAGACATATTTTCTCCATCAAAGCTCCAAGAACCACTGTAATTAGGCGTCTTGTAGCTCAATGTATTGGTTTTTGGGTTCCATAGCTGATTTGGGCCTGTTATTGCGCCATCACTATCAAAAAAGTGAAAGCCTGTATCATAGTTACTTAACTCGACTGCAGGAGAAATAATGGTTCTGTTAGGGCCCAGCTGCATAGCAAATTGTGGTGCACTCTTTACCGTAGGAATATCCTTACCATCATATTTGAAAATTGTGTTAAAAAGCATGTATCGATTACCAGATGAATCATGTAACAGAGCTGTAACATACCACCATTCTTGTGAAATTGTAGTTTGGCTTTGATGTGGTTGCCATTCTTCTTTGGCTGTCCGGTGAGTCATGTTTGCGGTATCAAAGCTTAGTTCAGAAGAAGGAGGAGTATAATGGGAGTTATTGCCTGATATTGACACGGGTCTTGTTGCATCAGATGCAGAGATAGGGATACCTAAATTAGGTGCAGCATATGATAATGGCATATTAGAATAAACTAAAGCCAATGTAACTAAAAATGCTAAAGTTATTACAAAAGAATTGTATATACTCATTCTTCTAATAAATTATAACGTCTTTATAAAATTATCCATATTTAGATAATTAGTTGAAGATTTCTAAATAACAGAAAATAATGCCTTGATTATCAGATAAGATACTTAGAACAGAAATTCAAAATATACTCATAAATAAAATCATTTCCACCATTTTGGTGACCTTTTATGTAAAATTTTGATTTTGGAAAGATGATCCTTAAATATACTAATTTTTGAGAATTCCTAAAATTTTCGATGCTAAGCATTAGATCTCTTTAAATTCTACCAAAATTATAGATTAATGCAAATATTACTGTTTAATACCTTTAATTGATAATAGTTACGCTATACTGTATAATTAAATAAAATTGACTACAAATATAATTTAAAAAGTAATTTTTTCTTTATTATATAGAATACTGTCAAATTGGACTGCCCGAATTAGCTTACTTGTACTTTTGAAAGAAAGAAAAAATGGACCACATCTATATCTATTCAATCCAGAAGATGGAGATATGCTGGTTACTGAAGTATGTTTTGTCGTTGTCTGGCAGATAATCCTGCTGCAAGCATCTGTATTCCTACTATTAACAAGGATATCCCTATCAAAAGTCCTGCAAAAACTGCTCCAAAGAAAGGCACTGCCAATATAAGTGCAGATATTACAACACTTAATACACCAACTCCAATACCAAATCCCCTTATCCAAGATTTATGATTCCTATTTACCACACCCTCTATTATTCTTGCAAATCCGTCAAACATTAATGCAAAACCTATAAAATATACTAAAACTAGGGCTGCAGCTATAGGAAATGCCCATGCCAATCCTGCTAAAATAATGACTAATATTCCCAGTCCTATTGTAGCAAAACGTGACCTATGTTCTATGAATAATCCTGTCATAATCTTCTCGATACCTACAACAAATAATACTGCTGAAAGAACAAGTATAATTGAAACTAACGTAAGGCCAGGAAAAGCAATTGCTATCCCTGATAAAATTATGGCCAATATACCCAAAGCAACTTGAACTGCACGCATCCAACTTGGAGATTTATTTGTCTGTAATGTCAACAATTATTGTAGAAAACCCATAGATATAAGGAAAAGTGAATAGTATACTACTATATTTTTTATTATAGGCCAAGTGGTATTGCCCTAAGGAGCGAACGAATCATATCTGCTTGCCAGTAAAAGTCTAGAATGTCTTGATTTGATATAAAAAAACTAAACAGGTAAACAACGGAACGCAAGATAGGAGCATTTCCATCAGATAATTGGATTCAATAAGGACTGCCAAATGCATCTTTTATGTCACATGACGACTTCTTCCCTCCAAGACAGACAGCAGCAAGAATATAAAGACGCAACTAATGCATTGGAAAGTCAAATTCTCAATTCTGAACGCAGAAAATGTTTTTTCTTTAGAATCAGAGGGCCTATTAAGGACATTGTCATATTTGTGCTGAACTGAACAATGGAACGTCAGATAAGACTAGAACATGTGATCTCATTTGCTGATGCTATTTTTGCATTTTCAATAACTTTTATGGCTATATCAATTCATATACCAGATTTACCGGGAAACCTTACCCAGGCACAAGCTATCAACAAGCTATTAGAATCACTCCCCGAATTTGAGGTCTATGTAGTTAGTTTCTTTGTAATAGGTGTTTACTGGATTGCATATCATCAAATCTTCAACCACATAGTAGGTTCCCATTGGATAATGACATGGTTAATTCTAGTATTCTTATTTTTTATAACACTTATCCCACTTGCTACTAATCTGCAAATAGGTTACGGCTCTTATCAGATTGTATTTGCAATATACGCATTAGTTTTAACTATGGCTGGATCTTTATTAACAATAAGCTGGCTGCATGCAACAAAGAATAAATTGATAGATAAGAATCTGACTCAGTTAGAAGCAGATAATATTTTATTAGAATCTATTGTTCCTCCAATTGTATTTTTATTATCCATTTTGGTTTCCTTTATTAACTTGCAAATTGCGTATTATTTTTGGATGCTAATTATACCTGCTAAGATAATATTGCGTAAGAAATACTCTTAATTATCTTTTAGGAAGACTGAAGTGTTATTGCAAACAAAAAGACTTAGAGTAACAATCTTCAAATCATATTAGTAGAGTCTTGCATATTATTTTACTATCTTAAATACAAGCAACCGATCTACAAGGAACCTATTCATTCTATGAAGCAGATGGAGATCTGCCTCTTATGGTTCGCTTGCTCGCTCTAGCACACATAGTCTAGATCAGATTAGTGTTACTGAAGCTAATGTAGTTGCAATTATGATATTGGCAGATACTTTGCTTTAATTCAAAAGAGAGGAACAGACAACTGCCGCTTATCGAAAATCTATGCTATGCATCTTCTCATAGCATCTGCTTGAAACCACCCTACAGCATTAAATAACATATTATAGTACTAAAATTATCGCTAGTTAAATCATATATCACGTTTATTTATTTATTTAATTTACTATATGCAAGTAACGCTGCAATTGTTTTACAATCTGAAATTTCCCCATTAAAACATTTTTGGATAGCAGTTGTCAGTCTCATATTCTTTACTATTATGTTTTCGTCATCGTCTAACTTTTGTCTCTTTATTTTTTTTAGATTTGTTGCAACAAATACATGCATCAACTCTGTACTATAACCTGGAGCTAAATTCCATTTCAATATCTGGGATAATTTACCACTATAACCTATCTCTTCTGCCATTTCTCTAAGTGCTGCCTTCTTTGGAGATTCACCTCGTTCTATTTTACCAGCAGGTATTTCTAATGTAGTTTTTCTAACTGCATGACGATATTGGGTCACTAAGATTATTTTTGGAGCAAAATCCTCATCTAATAATGGAATCACGCCTACAGAGGGAAGATGTTCGACAACTTCTTTTTTAATCATATTTTTATTCAGTTTAAAAGTATCCACTTTAAGCGAAATATTGCCTGAATAAATTTTATTACTATCAATTATTTTTACCTTCGTCAACTTTTCCAGATTGCATTTTACTCTCATCTAATAATAACAAATCGATTCTACTCAAGAAGAAAGCAAATCTACTTGTTACTTATGGAAAAGTGTAGACTATAATTTTGTATACACGATAGCCTTAAATTCTACTGCTCTTCAATATAAAATAATGTCTACTTTCTGATATTTAACATAAATTCTGGGACTGGTGTAGCACCACTATTTACTGTTTTAATTTAAATTGTATTCTAGTTGTCATTGACCCTATGTGCTGCATAATCAATCAACCAAGTCAAATTTCGAGAGTATATCAAAATGTGAGTCAAAATGGTAAAAAATAAGAAAAATAAAAAGGAAATAAAAATAATAACAGATAAATCGAAAAACTCAGAGTACACTTTTGTTGATGTCAGCTTGGTTAAATCAATGGCCAATCCACCTTTAAATCAAGGCGAGGATGACAATCTATCAGGGCCATCGAATAAAAATAATAAACAAGATAATGACGATGAAAAATCCATTAAAAGGTATCCTGACAGGTTCAAAAAGACGGATTTTTTACGTTTCAAGGCCAACAAGGCAACAAGAGGTCAATCTAAGCAAAATCATTCACCTGTTTATGAATAATAATTTGATATTGTGGTAATTATTGTTGCGTGTAATGTTAGTAAGAACAGAAATTAACTTTGTAGATAAGTTCCCAAATTTGAAGAAACAAAACGAAAAGAGAAGAATTTTGCTTGTCGATGATATCATACAGCATTATCATTTCGAAATAGGCTTATTTATTATTTCTATATATATTACCGGTAATCTAAGGATGAGCAGATTTACGAATTCGATCTCTACTTGGAAGATGAATGGATTCACCATTAATATCTCTTACAGCTTCTGCAAATGATTCTGGAAGAGTAGGATGAGCATGTATCGTATCAAATATGTCTTTAGGACTTAGTTTCATTTTGATTGCTAGTGCCGCCTCAGATATTATTTCGCCTGCATGTGGTGCAATAATACAAGTTCCGACAAGTCTTCCTTCCTTCTCAAAGACCTTAATAAACCCTCTTGTATCTCCCAAACAGTTTGCCTTTGCACTTGCTACAAGCGGAAATTCTCCAGACCTTCCATTTAAATCCCCTACAAATGCAACTTCTGGATAAGTGAATACACACACAGGTAAAGATCGATAGTCAATTTTGTTGTCTTTTATCCCCATTATGTTCTCAGCGACTATTTCGCCTTGTTTTGATGCAACATGTGCAAGCTCATACATACCCGTTACATCACCAATTGCATATACATTGGGAATGTTAGTTCGCATTTTTTCATCTACGCTAACACCTTGTAGGTCGAATTTTATACCAATATTATTTAGTTCATTAGGATTTGTATTTGGTTTTCTCCCTATACACATTAGTATCTTTTCTGCTACAATCTCTTTCCCATTAACAAAACCTATGTTATCAATGATTTTTTCGACTCTTGATTTTGTCATTACATTGATACCATCTAGCCTCATATACTTCTCAATTGCATTTCCAATTTCTTGTATTTGAAAAGGTATTAGATGATCTTCGGCCTCGATCAAAGATACCTTGCATCCTAGTGCATTCAGAATTGAAGCAAATTCACATCCACTGTATCCTCCTCCAATAATAGTAATCGATGCAGGTAAATCTTCTAATTCCAAAAGCGAGCTGGTTGATAATATATTTTCTCCAAATTCATAACCTTGCAAACAAATAGGATAGCCTCCGGTAGCAATAACAATATTTTTTGTTTCTAGTGTTATGCCATTAACTTCCACTTTATTTTCTGAAATCATATGTGCTTCACCTTCCAATAGATTAACACCATTGCTTTTTAGGAGAAGCTTTATTCCAGAAGCTAGTCTGGAAACTGTAGCATCCATCCTTGACTTTAAAAGTTTATAATTCAATTCAATTTGGACATTTAACCCATTCTTCTTTGCGCCAGTCGCTCTTCTAATCGTATCTCCAAGAGAATGAAGGTACTTGGTAGGAATACATCCCTTCTGAGTACAAGTTCCACCTAGTCCATTCTTTTCAATTAGGCAAACGTTACCACCAAGTTGTGCTGATCTAATAGCGCAAGTATAACCACCAGGACCTCCTCCTATGACTATTGCATCATACATAATACCCGTCTTCCATAACTACTACCAACTACTTGCAATTACAATAAGTTTTCGAATTAATTAATTAATTAATTATAATTACATTTTCCAATTCCATGAATCTGAAGTATATTTCTCATTAGCTAACTTTTGAGTGTTTTCTGTTTCTTCTATAGCTAGATTATCAACAATAATCTCAGCAACAAATTTTTCACTAAAAGACTCTTTTAGGTAGTAAGCTACCCGTTCAAATGTCTTATTTAATCCCATCACCCTTGCTTTTACATCATTGATCATCTTGTCTTTTATTTTTTCAGATGGAATCTTTAACACAGAAAACATCTTCTCAACATTAATGTCTAATAGTATTGTACCATGCTGCAGTAGTATGTTTTTCTTCCTAGTTTGAGCATTTCCAGATACTTTCTTATTATCTACGGTTATATCATTCAATGGAGCAAATTTTGCATTAAAGCCAAGCTTATTTATGCACGTTACTACTGGATCACATATCAAATTATAAGATTCCATGATATTTTTTGGATAAATCTTTGTAATGAATGAATAAGTCAATTCAGACTCATGTAATACAGCTCCACCTCCTGTTATCCTCCTGACAACATCAATACCCATTTGCTTGCACTTTTTTACGTCCACTTCTTCATCCATGCTCTGGAAATACCCTATTGACACAGCTGGCGGTTGCCAGCCATAAAGCCTTAAAATTGGTATATCATAATTTGTACTACCCATTAATACCTCATCAAGAGCCATGTTCCATGGTCCTGAACTATATCCAGTCTCTAAAATTCTGATTTTGCTAAACTTGAAACTCATTGTTTCTTTTTTCCTTTTATTTTTGTTTTGTTTTTCTTTTTACTAACTCTTTTGAAGTAAAGCAGTATTCTGCCAATATCATAATTAGTCTTGTTTTGACTTTAAACAACCAAGAATTGCATCAGTCATAGATTCTGAATCAAAACCAAATGCTTCAGACCCACTCAAGCATTTCTCGACCTTTTGCTTAATAGAATCTTTTTCTAATTTTATGCCAATTAGATTGAACTCAAGTGCATCCAAAGTTTCTTCTGGATAAAGAAAAAAATCACCAGTTATAGTTATTGAGTTAATTATTTTACTGTGCTCATCATATTCAAGCGAAACCTTAATCAATTTTTTTGATTTATATATATTATGTACCTTTCTCATCGATCATCTACTAATAGACTTATCAATAGACAAGTCGTCTTCTTCTCCTCCACTGTCTTTTTCTTCATCAGATCGTGAAGATGCGGTCCATCTTAAATTCGGTTTTCGTGCTGCTGCAACCTCGTCTAACCTGCCAATTGATTTTGTATATGGAGCTCCTTTGACAATATTTGGGTTTTCTTTTATCTCCCTTGCTATGTTTCTTAATGCCAATGCAAATCTTTCCAATGTTTCTTTGCTTTCTGTTTCAGTAGGCTCAATCATCAATGCTTCGCGAACAATCAGAGGAAAGTAGATGGTTGGTGGATGAAAACCATAATCCATGAGCCTCTTTGCAATATTTAAAGCACTCTTTTCCCCAAATTTCTTAGAAGATAAGACAAATTCATGAGCACAGATACGATTGTATGGAAGTTCATAATCATCCTTTAACAAACTGAGAAGGTAATTGGCATTCAATATCGCGTTCTCTGATACCTTTCTTATATTTGTACCCCATGACTTGATATAACAATAAGCTCTAACCAGCATACCAAAATTTCCATAACAATATCTGACCATTCCTACAGATTTTCGTTTAGTGTAATCTAGAGAGAACTTGCTGTCGTGTTTTACTACTATTCGTGGTAACGGCAAATAATCTGACAAAAATGATTTTACTCCAAGAGTTCCTGCGCCTGGCCCTCCGCCGCCATGAGGAGTTGAAAAGCTCTTATGTAAGTT